>NZ_JBXBAV010000140.1:0-21810 GCF_056783245.1 Flavobacterium sp. TC780
AAGGTTGATAGTTGCCTGTTGTTAGGGAGGCAGCACCTATACTTCCAATCCAAAGCATCAGCCATTGATGAGTGTTATCGATAAAATGAATTTGAGTTATGGAGATAACAAAGTTAAATTTGGCGTACAGTCATTGGGAAGACAATGGAAGATGAAGCAAGATCGATTATCTCCAAAATTTTCTACAAAACTTAAAGATGTTATTACGATAGAGGTTTAATTTTTTTAATTTCAAATTGTATTGTATTTCTTTTGATTGTCTAAAAAGGGAACGCGGATGACGCGGATTTACAAAAGTAAAGACGCAGATAAACCGATTTTTCCTTCTTTATGAACTAGGTTCTAATCTTTGCCAAAGTTCAAAACTTTGCCAAAGATATGTTCGTGGAAATTTGTGCAATTGCTTCGCCTGTCCGCTATCGCTGGGGTTGTGGCTAAAAAAAAAGGCACACAGATTTTATACGGATTTACTAAAGTGAAAATAAAAAATCATTTTTAGCAATCCCTAAATCCACGTCATTACATTTATTTGCACAGCGTCAACAGCCACATAATTTTATCGTTAAAAGAATCTTGTCTTCAATTTCAAAATTTTAGATGATTTCAAAAACGCATATATTACTTTTTATTTTCTTGCTTGGCTTCTTTTATGCCAACGCAAGTAGAAGCATGCGGTATGAAATCTGAAAAAAAGAAGCATACAACTGAAAAATCAGAAACAAAAAGAACGGATAATTGTTGTGATTCCCATACAAATAAAAAGGGTAAAGATGGTTGTGGTGATAAATGCAATCATTCCAATTGCCGTTGTGTTACAGTTATTTCAATGCTTACTTCCGAAAAATGGAATGAAATCACATTAAAATGTTTTAATTTTTCGAATAAAGAAGAATCTTTTTATCTCCATACAGCCGATTTATCTTCAGGCTTTTATATCATCTGGTCTCCGCCAAAAATAAGCTAAAAGTTTTCTGTAACAGCCATAAGTGCGTCTACTAGAAAACGTTAACTTACGGTATTTAAAAATAGACATTATTAACACTCAGGGGTTTATATATTCTTGGTACATAAAACATAAAAAATGAGATCAATAAAAACATTATTGATAGCGGTCGTTGCATTGCTATCATTCACTGCATGTGATGCAAAAATAAAAAATGCAAAAACCGAAACAGTAAAAATATTTGGTAACTGCGAAATGTGCAAAAAAGTAATTGAAAAAGCAGGAAATATAAAAAATATTGCTGAAGTAAATTGGGATGAAAAAACTAAAATGTCAACGCTTACTTACGATACAACCAAAACTAATAAAGACGAAATTTTAAAGCGTATTGCATTAGCTGGATATGATAGTAATGAGTTTCTAGCACCAAATGATGTTTATGCAAAGCTTCCTGAATGTTGCCAATATGAACGAAACAATAAAAAAATGGCAATGGTTCCCGCTGAGAAAACGAATCACGATATGCATTCAAATCACAAAATGACTTCTTCAGATGTTGATTTAAAAGAGAATCCTTTAAATCCTGTTTTTGAGGCTTATTTCGGAATCAAAGATGCATTGGTTAAAACAGATGGGGCTACAGCTTCGGCAAAAGCCAAAACATTAGTAACAGCAATAAATGGAGTGAAAATGGAACGCTTATCAATGGATGTGCACACAGTTTGGATGAAAGTTTTAAAAAGCTTGAAAGAAGATGCCGAACATATTGCAGATACTAAAGATGCAACACACCAAAGAGATCATTTTGGTACATTATCTAAAAACGTATATGCATTATTGAAAGTTTCAAAAGAAGAAACACCAACATATTATCAGTTTTGTCCAATGGCAAATAATGGTAAAGGAGCCAACTGGTTGAGTAAAGAAAGCGCAATAAAAAATCCATATTATGGTTCAAAAATGTTGAGCTGTGGTAGCACTGTAGAAACTATCAAATAAATGAAACTATACATTAAAAACATGGTTTGCAGTCGCTGTAATATGGTGGTGAAGTCTGAGTTGGAAAAACTCGGGCTTCATCCGATTACAGTTGAATTAGGAGAAGTCGAACTTCTAGAAACAACAATCGATCTCTTAAAGGAGGACTTATTAAAAGTATTGAATTCTTTAGGGTTTGAACTCATTGATGATAAAAAAAGTAAGATTATTGAAAAGACCAAAACGTTGATTATTGATTTAGTACATCATAAAAACAATGATCTTAATACCAACTTATCGCATTATCTCGCAAATGAATTGCAACACGATTACAATTCGTTGGTAATTTTTTTACAGAAGTAGAGGGAACAACTATTGAAAAATATTTTATCTCTCAAAAAATAGAAAAGGTAAAAGAGTTACTTATATACAATGAGCAAAGCTTAAGTGAAATTGCTTATCAGCTTCAATATAGCAGTGTGGCACATTTGAGTAATCAGTTTAAAAAGATGACAGGATTCTCTCCAAGTTATTATAAACAACTTAAGAACAAAAAACGCAAGCCAATAGAGGATTTGTAAATCTTATAAATCATAGCCAAAATTGTGCAAGCATACAGGAACATTATTTTAGAACTTTGTTTAGTTAAAATTCATTAAAAAATAAAAGCAATGATTCATATGTATACAATAATGGGAATGACTTGCGATGGATGTCGCTCTAAAGTAGAAAAAGCATTGAATGCAATCGAAGGAATTGAGGCAAATGTTACTTTAAATCCTCCATTAGCAACTATTGCAATGGAAAGACGTATTCCGACGGAGCAACTGCAAGCAGCATTAACTGCGGTTGGAAAGTACACTATTGAAATGGTTATGAATCATGGACACGAAAAACCAACAGAGAAATCATGTTGTAGTACCGATGCACATAATCATGTAGATAAAAAAGAAATGGAACTGCATAATCATACAGGAGGTAAATATTATTGCCCGATGCATTGTGAGGGCGATAAAATGTATGATAAAGCGATGTCCTGTATGTGGGATGCATTTGGTACAAGAGCCAATAGCTGCAACAGTTCAGATTCCGTTGCACAAAAACCGTGAAAAAATCTTGCTGTAGTACAGATGGACATAAACATAATCATAAAAAAGTAGCCGTACCACATAATCATACAGGAGGTAAATACTATTGTCCGATGCATTGTGAGGGTGATAAAATGTATGATAAAGCAGGAGATTGCCCAGTATGCGGAATGGATTTAATACAAGAACTAGCGGCTGTTCAGGTGCAACAATATACTTGCCCGATGCATCCAGAAGTGATAACCAATGGACCAGGTTCATGTCCGATTTGCGGAATGGACTTAGTACCAATGGAACCAACAGATACAGAAGAGAATAAGGTGTATAAAGAGTTATTGCTAAAAATGAAAATTGCAATACTCTTTACAGTACCTATCTTTTTTATTGCGATGATAGAAATGATGCATGATAATCCGTTACTAAAAATAATGGATGTTGGAAAATGGAATTTAGTACAATTATTATTCTCGCTTCCAGTGATGTTTTATGCAGGTTGGATGTTTTTTGTTCGTGCATGGAAATCAATAGTAACTTGGAACTTAAATATGTTTACCCTCATCGGGATTGGTACAGGAGTAGCATTTTTGTTTAGTATTGTTGGAATGTTTTTCCCAGAAGTTTTTCCAGAAGAATTTAAATCAGGACACGGAACAATTCATCTTTATTTTGAAGCTGCTACAGTAATTATTACGCTGGTTTTATTAGGGCAATTGTTAGAAGCAAGAGCACACAGTCAAACTAGTGGTGCAATAAAAGAATTATTGAAATTAGCTCCAACAGAAGCAACTTTGGTTGTTGATGGAGTTGATAAAGTAATCTCAATTCATGATATTAAAAAAGGAGATTTACTACGAGTAAAACCGGGAGACAAAATTCCTGTAGATGGAAAAATTACCGATGGAGAAAGTACGATAGATGAATCTATGATTACTGGGGAGCCAATTCCTGTAGATAAAAAAATAGACGATATAGTATCTTCAGGAACAATAAACGGAAATAAAACATTTATTATGATTGCCGAGAAAGTAGGTTCAGAAACCTTGCTTTCGCAAATTATACAAATGGTAAATAATGCCAGCCGTTCCAGAGCACCAATTCAGAAATTAGCAGATAGTATTGCAAAATACTTTGTTCCAATTGTTGTAGTTATTTCCATACTTACTTTCTTCATTTGGGCAAAATTTGGACCAGAGCCAGCCATGGTTTACGGATTTATTAATGCGATTGCAGTATTAATAATTGCTTGTCCGTGTGCCTTAGGTTTGGCCACGCCAATGTCGGTAATGGTAGGAGTTGGAAAAGGCGCACAATCTGGGATTCTGATAAAAAATGCAGAAGCTTTAGAGAATATGGATAAAGTAGATGTCTTGATTACTGATAAAACGGGTAGATTCCAGAAGGGAAACCTTCAGTAGAGAAAATTGTTGCACTACAATATTCAGAGGAAGAGTTACTACAATATATCGCTTCTTTAAATCAGTATAGCGAACATCCTTTGGCAGAAGCAGTAGTGAAATTTGCAAAAGCTAAAAATATCTCTTTGACAAAAGTGAATGATTTTGAAAATATTGCAGGAAAAGGAGTTATCGGAACTGCTGTCGATAAGAAAATTGCATTAGGAAATAAAAAACTAATGGACCAAGTAGGAGCAATTGTTTCTGGAGCCATCGAAGAAAGGATTGTAACAGAACAAAAATTTGGGAAAACAGTTTCTTATATCGCTGTAAATAAAAATGTAGTAGGATTTGTAACGATAACCGATGCCATAAAAGTGACCAGTGCAGCAGCTATAAAAGAATTAATGCGTCAAGGAGTTGAAGTAATAATGCTTACGGGAGATAATATAAATACAGCAAAAGCGGTTGCCGACGAATTGCATTTAACCTCTTTTCAAGCAGGATGTTTACCAGAAGACAAATTAAAAGTAATTGAGAAATTACAAGCCGAAGGAAAAATTGTTGCTATGGCGGGCGATGGAATAAACGACGCACCAGCTTTGGCACAATCGGATATTGGCATTGCGATGGGAACAGGGACAGATGTAGCGATAGAAAGTGCCAAGATAACTTTGGTAAAAGGAGATTTGCAAGGAATTGTAAAAGCAAAAAACCTGAGCCACGCAGTAATGAGCAATATCAAACAAAACCTATTCTTTGCTTTTATTTACAACGTATTAGGAGTGCCGGTTGCTGCGGGAGTTTTATATCCGTTCTTCGGAATATTGCTTTCTCCTATGATTGCTGCTTTGGCAATGAGTTTTAGTTCTGTATCAGTTATTGTGAATGCATTGCGATTGAGAAGTTTAAAACTTTAAAAACTAAAAAATGAAAATTTATTCGATACTTATACTATTGCTATTCGCGATAAGCACGACTGCGCAAAAAATTGTGAGGTATGATTTATATGTAAAAGATACGTTGGTCAATTTTACAGGAAAATCCAAAAGAGCAATTGCTGTTAATGGACAAATTCCGATGCCAACGCTCACTTTTACAGAAGGAGATATTGCTGAAATTCATGTACATAATCAGCTAAAAGAGGCTACATCTTTGCATTGGCACGGAATATTTTTGCCTAATGGAGAAAGATGGAGTTCCTTTTCTTACACAAATGCCGATAGAACCAGGAACAACACATGTGTATAAATTTCCTGTTATTCAAAACGGAACACATTGGTATCATAGCCATAGTGGTATGCAAGAGCAAATCGGTATGTATGGATCTTTAATAATGAAGAAAAAAACAGATGATCCAGATTTTAGAAAGGGATTGATGATTTGCCTACAGTTCCAGTTATGTTAAGTGAATGGACAGATTATAATCCAGATAATGTGCATAGAATGCTACACAATGCTTCAGATTGGTTTGCGATTAAAAAAGGAACAACCCAAAGCTATACCGAAGCCATAAAAGCAGGTCATTTTAAAACCAAAGTCAATAACGAATGGAAACGTATGATGGCAATGGATGTAAGCGATGTGTATTATGATGCATTTTTGATTAACGGAAAAAGAAAATGAATTTCCGGGGCCATTTAAAGCAGGGGATAAAGTTCGTTTGAGAATTTCTAACGGAGGAGCTTCATCTTATTTCTGGTTAACTTACGCAGGAGGAAAAATTACGGTCGTAGCCAATGATGGAAATGACATAGTTCCTGTTGAGGTAGACCGACTGATTATTGGCGTATCCGAAACGTATGATGTCGTGGTAACAATTCCTGCCGATGATACTGCATTTGAGTTTTTAGCAACACCCGAAGACCGAACAAAATCGACTTCTATTTATCTAGGAAAGGGAATAAAACAATTAACAAGCCCTTTGCCAAAACTCGATTATTTTGAGGGAATGAAAATGATGAACGGCATGATGAACATGGATGGAACGATGAACGAAATGGGAATGGGGATGAGCTTGCAAAAGATGGATATGAATGCTGTAATGTATCCTGAAATTACAGGAAGTGGATCTAAAGAAATGAAACATACACCCAAAGAATCAATGAAAATGAACGATGGAGAAAAAATGGATCATTCAAACCATAAGATGGAAGCTGGTTCTACAGATATTGTAACACTAAATTACAGCATGCTTAAATCGCCAACGGTAACCACATTACCAAAAGACGCTCCAGTTAGAGAATTACGTTTCGAATTAACGGGGAATATGAATCGGTATTTGTGGAGTATGGATAATAAAGTGCTGTCGGAATCGGATAAGATTTTGATTAAAAAAGGAGAAACGTTACGAATCGTACTGTACAATAATTCGATGATGCGACACCCAATGCATTTACATGGACATGATTTTAGAGTATTAAATGGTCAGGGGGAATATTCACCATTAAAAAATGTTTTGGATATTATGCCAATGGAAACGGATACGATTGAGTTTAGTGCAAATGCCGATGGAGACTGGTTCTTCCATTGTCACATTTTGTATCATATGATGGCGGGAATGAACCGAGTTTTTAGTTATGAAAACTCAGCACCAAATCCGTTATTACCAAATAAAGAATGGGCATATCGAGAATTGCAGAAGGAAAGTAATATGAACCATATTATGGCAGAAAATGATTTTGCAACCAATGGGAATGATGGTAGAGCAATGGTACAAAATGCACGTTGGAGTTTTGGTACCGAGTGGAGATTGGGATATAATGATAAACACGGTTATGAAACCGAAACTCACATTGGGCGCTATATTGGAAAAAACCAATGGTTCATGCCATTTATAGGATTTGATTGGCGTTATAGAAAATTTGGTCATGATGAGGTCGAAAAAAATATGTTCGGGCAAAAGAATACCAAAGACAATCGTTCTGTATTGAGTATTGGTGCCGATTATACCTTACCTTGGTTAGTAATTGCTCAAGCAGAAGTCTTTACAGATGGAAAAGTGAGGATGCAATTATCGAGAGAAGATATTCCGATTTCGCCAAGAATACGAATGGCTTTCATGGTCAATACAGACAAAGAATATATGGGAGGACTAAAATATATTCTAACCAAGAACTCTGGAATCTCCACACATTATGATAGTGATATGGGATGGGGATTTGGTTTAACGCTTAATTATTAAGCTTAGTGAAATGTAAGAAGTGAAAAGCTAAACTTTATTTTAAAAGAAAACCATATAAGCTATGTAAGTCCATTTAAGTTTTTGAAACTTATATTTTTTTATATAGCTTATATGGTTAAACTAAAATCTGATTTTTTATTAATTTACCCTTGGGTTACAAATTATAGAGATAACTTTTTTTGCGAATAATTTTTCCGTTCTCAGTCTCTTTAAATTGAGGAACAAAAATAATTTCTTTAGGTTTTTGATATTTATCTAGACTATTAAAAATGGAATCGTCAATAGGTTGTTTTTCACCTTCGATAACCAAAACTAATTTTTCTCCAAGAGCAGTATCAGGAACGCCAGTAACAAAATAGCGAGCATTAATTTTTCCAGAAAGCTTTTCTTCAATTTGTTCAGGAATCAATTTTATACCGCCACTATTGATAACGTTGTCAATTCTTCCTAGAAAGACAAACTGGTGATCGTTTACAAGTTCAACGATATCATTAGTTACGATCGTTTCATTAGAAATTGTTGGAGCATTAATAACAAGACAATTTCTATCGTCTTGAGTTATTTTTACATGAGGTAAAACCGTAAAAGCTTTTTCGCCAACTTGTTTAGCTGCGATATGTGTAATAGTTTCGGTCATGCCGTAAGTTTCATACACTTTAGTTTTTAGTTTTGATACACTTTCTATGAGCGTAGCATCCATTGCAGCACCGCCTACAATAAGTTTTTTTACATTTTTAAGTGCTGTTAAAGAGTTTTGAACCTGCAAAGGAACCATTGCTACAAAATCGTATTTAGTAGTGTTGTTTGTAAGCGGATGGAGGCTAGGCGCAACAAAGTCAACATCTAATCCTAGAATTAAACTTCTTACGATCATCATTTTTCCAGCAATATACTGAGTAGGTAAACAATGTAAGGCTTTGTTTCCTGGATGTAAATCAAAGAAATCTCCCGTAGCAAGAGCCGACTCAATCATGGCTTGCTTTTGTAACTGAATTACTTTTGGAGCTCCAGTTGTTCCCGAAGTCGTTATCTCAATATAAGATTTATTATCAAACCAATCTAAAATAAATTCTCCAATAGCTCTTTCATAGGCTTGACCTTCTTTAACGAAGCTATAGGCTATTTGTGACAAGTCTTCTCCATTAAAATGGTCTCCATTTAATTTGAAGAAATTGTGGACGTTTTTATATGTTATTTTTGACATTTGAGTTTGGTTATAGTTTAATTGTTTTAGACTTAATTTTTAATTTTGATTTCACCAGTTAGTTTTTCTTTCCAATTCGTCCAGTTGTATTTTTTGCTAAAAATAAATAGCATGATAGGATAAATAATAATTACGGGTAAAATAACGTCAACACCAGCAGAAGGTTCTGAAATATCTTTAAAAACAGAATGTGTTTGGAATACCGACCAATCCGAGGTAACCAATAGCGCTCCCACTAAATTATTGGCAGCATGAAAACCAAGGGCTAGTTCTATGCCTTCGTCCATTAAAGTGATGATTCCTAAAAATAGACCCGTACCAATGTAATAGACCATAATAATATATCCCATTTTAGAAACTTCGGGATTAAAAATATGCATCACTCCAAATATAACAGAAGTCATTATGAGTGGAAACCATTTGTTTCTAGCCAAATTTGCAAATCCTTGCATTAAATAACCACGAAAAACATATTCTTCGGTACTCGTTTGAATAGGAATTAAAATAGTTGCAATTACAAATAAAATAGCAAACGGAATAGGTTTGAAATTAATAATAAAATCTTCGGGACTTAGGTAATAGAACAAAACGGTAAGCACAGCTGTAAAAACACCCCAAAGTCCAAAAGAAAATAAGATGCGATTCCAATCGACTTTTTGCCTGGAGGTTGTTACCGATAAAAAAGTTTGGTGATGTATATAGCGTACTGTAAAGTAAACGCCTGCCAAAGCAAATACAAACGAAATCAAGATTAGAAACAAAGTTACATTAGACTCAAAAAGCGTCATTATTCCTGCTTCGCTAGTCGGATACGGAACTTTATTGAAAATAGTTTGATATGCTATAGCAAGCGTAAGCGGAATTTGACCAACAAAGGATGCTGTTATTATAAAAAGAGAACCTAATAAATATTTCCAAAATTTATTTTCGTTTTTAACTCCTTGCTCTAGAAACATGTATTTAAATTTAAAATAGTACTTCGATTTATTGCATAAATCTTATTTTTGCTTGCACTAATTTACCTTTTTTTATTTCAAATAGCTTTACTTCTTTAAAAAAATAAATATGATACAAATATATCACAACCCACGTTGCGGGAAATCAAGAAATTGTCTGGCTTTTATCGAAAATATAAAACAAGATTTTGAGATAATCCCTTACCTTGTTGATACGCCTTCATTTGATGCGTTAAAAGAATTACTTCAAAAATTAAGTTTAAAGCCAATAGAATTAGTTCGAACCAAAGAAAAAATCTGGATAGATAATTTCAAAAATAAAGCAATGAATGATTCCGAAATTATTCAAGCAATGGTCGATAATCCTATTTTAATCGAAAGACCAATTGTAGTTAAAGATGGTAAAGCTATCATAGGAAGAGATTTAGAATTGGTAAAGCCTTTTTTAGAAACGTTATAAAGAAGCTTATTAACATATTATTATGATTTTTCGTTTTAAACCTCCAGTTACATTTGCAGTCTAAAAGCCAAATAGAAACTACCCAAAATGAAAAAGAATCAATTAATCATGCTTGTATTACTTTTTACAAGTATTTTCAGTTTTGCCCAGCAACCTGGAGCGCAAAGGCTGAAAGTTAAAGTTACCGGTAAAGTTGTCGAAAAAACAACTAACCAGCCACTTGAATATGCTACAATTACTTTGGTGAATACCAAAAATCCAAAAGCACTTGCAGGAGGAATTACCAATAATAAAGGAGAATTTAGTGTAGATGCTGCCCCAGGCGTTTATGATATTAAAATTGAGTTTATTTCATTTAAGGTAATCGAAATTAAACAAAAGAAAATTACAGAGAATACCAATCTAGGTCAGCTAGCATTATCAGAAGATGCGAATCAGCTTAACGAAGTAGTAATTCGTGCAGAGAAATCTTCAGTTGAAATTAAACTAGACAAAAAAGTATATAATGTAGGTCAGGATATGATTGTAAAGGGCGGAACGGTAAGTGATGTTCTTGATAATGTACCGTCAGTTTCTGTTGATACAGAAGGAAATGTAAGCTTGAGAGGAAGTGATAACATTCGAATTTTAATTGATGGAAGACCGTCAAACGCTATAAATGTTGCCGAAGCATTACGACAAATCCCGGCAGATGCAATTGATAAGGTTGAGGTAATTACAAACCCATCAGCACGTTATGATGCTGAGGGAGGTTCGGGATTAATAAATATTATTCTTAAAAAAGGGAAAAATCAAGGATTCAACGGAACTTTTATCGCATCAACAGGAATTCCAGAAACGTACGGAGTAAGTGCAAATGCAAATTATAAAACCGAAAAACTAAACTATTTCACTACAGCTGGATATAACTACAGAACTAATGAAGGAGGAGGTTTAACTAATTCACAATATTTTAATCCAGACGGTACTACTAAAAGTTTTCTGGATGAAAATAGAGATACCGAAAGAATTAGAAAAAATTTCAACGGAAGAGCAGGAGTAGAGTGGATAATTAACCCAACCACTTTTTGGACAAATGCTATAAATTACCAAAAGAATTCAGGAGACGATACAGATTTAATTAATTATAATGAATTTGATGCTAATCGTAATTTTACAAAAGCAACATACCGTTTAAATGATGGTGTTACAGCTAGTGAAAACGTAGAATACACATCAAATTTGATAAAAAACTTCAATGATAAAGGGCATAAACTTACTGTAGATGCATCGATTTCAAGAAATACAGATGATAATAATAGTATAATTACTGGTAATCGTGGTTTTAATAACACTTTAAATGATCAGGTTCAAAAGCAAGTACAATTACAAGCAGATTATGTACTTCCGATAAGTGAGGGAAGCAGGTTTGAAGCGGGATATAAAGGAAGTTTTGGGGATCTTAATAACGAATATTTTGTTCTAGATGCACTAGGAGCAAGGATAGATGCTTTATCAAATACTTTAGAATATAAAGAAAATATAAATGCGCTTTACACGCAATTTGGATCTAAAATTAAAGATACTAAGTTTTCATACCTTTTAGGATTGCGTTGGGAGGATACTAATATCGAAGTTAATCTATTAGATACTAAAGAATTCAACACTAAGAAATACAACAATTTCTTTCCAAGTGCATTTCTTAGTTATGAGATATCAGATCAAAGTAATTTTACAGCTAGTTATAGTAAACGTTTGTCAAGACCAAGAGGACGTTTTATGAATCCAGCATCAAATTACTCAAGTAATATTAATATTTTTCAAGGAAATCCCGATTTAGATCCCTCTTTGACCGATAAATATGATATAGGATTTATCAAACGTTGGGATAAAGTAACTTTTAACACTTCGGCTTATTTCGAAGATACAAAAGATGTATTTAGTTTTGTACGATCTCCTACAGGTGACGTTGTAACTCCTGATGGTGAGGTTGTAACTCCTACACCGGGCCAACCAGTTAATGGAATTCCAGTTATTTTAAGTAGACCTATTAACTTAGGAAAAGAACAAAAATTTGGTTTCGAATTCACACTTAATTACACTCCGTTCAAATGGTGGAGAATAAACAGTAACTTCAATTTTTACAACGTAGAAACTACTGGAGAAAATAGGTACACTGATGCAAATAATGTTGTTGTTGTACAAAATCTTGACAATAAAGCTAATTCTTGGTATGCAAGAATCAATTCAAAATTGACTTTACCATACAAAATCGATTGGCAGTTGACAGGTATGTATAACGGAGAGCAAAAAACGGCTCAAGGTAAAAATCTTGATATGTTTGGTATGAATACAGCTTTTAGTAAAGACATTCTTAAAGACAAAGCAACGGTTGCCTTTAACATAAGTGATATTTTCAATTCTAGAAAAATGAGATCATATACATATTTAGAGAATCAAACTTCGTATGGAGAAATGCAATTCCGTAAGCGACAGTTTAATGTTTCATTTACTTATAGGTTCAATAAACCTAAAAACGAAAGAGAAAAAGGACCTAAGAATGATGGTGAAGGTGGTGGTGGAGAATTTCCTGGATAAGGAAATAACAGTACATAAAAAAGGACTCGTATTTACGAGTCCTTTTTTATGTAAATCCAAATTATTTTTAGACACTTAATACTGATGTAAATAATGTTGTTACGCAAAATCGTGCTATGAAAGAATCAATTCAAAGTTGATTTTACCACACAAAATCAATTAGTAGTTTACAGAAAGAGGTTTAAGAATGTTGGCAAAGCAGGAAGATAATTTCTAGGATAGGGGGAATGTAGTAAATAAAAAAAAGGACTCGTAAATACGGGTCCTTTTTTTATGTAGTAATCAAATTAATTTTAAATTGATTGCTCTTTCTTTGCTTTTCTTTCTTTGTACATTTCCCATAAAGCTCCACCAATCCAATATTGAACGAAACCTACAAGAAAAAACATTAACCAAAACCCTATAGTTAGAATGGTTAAGAAAAGTAAAAAGCCTAAATACTGTGAAAATTCAAACATGTTTTCCGGAATTTTTGAATGTAGGCACAAATGTATGCCTAATATTTTTTCTTACCAATAAAAAACCAAATCAATTTTTATAAAATAGTAATTATCCGTATTTTTGAGGTCAATTTAAAATGAATATGCCTAGAATTTACTTCTGGAGCAATTTCCAGCTGTTCGTTATATCTTTTATGGGCTAAAAAGCCCTAAAAAAAGGATGCCGCTTCCATCTGGGTAGAGCGTATCACTATTAAATATTGGATTTTTATATAATAACACACATAAATACACTAAAATGAAATTTAGAATAGAAAAAGACACCATGGGAGAGGTGCAAGTTCCTGCAGAAAAATATTGGGGTGCACAAACAGAACGTTCTCGTAATAATTTTAAAATTGGAGCAGCAGCATCAATGCCAAAAGAAATCGTTGAAGGATTTGCTTACTTAAAGAAAGCAGCAGCTTTTGCAAATCATGATTTAGGTGTTTTGCCAGTAGAAAAAAGAGATGCAATTGCTGCAGTATGCGACGAAATACTAGCAGGTAAATTAGATGATCAATTTCCGTTGGTAATTTGGCAAACAGGTTCAGGTACGCAAAGTAACATGAACGTAAACGAAGTAATTGCAAACCGAGCACAAGTTCTTAAAGGATTTGAAATAGGAGAAGGAGAGCAATTCATAAAAGCAAACGATGATGTAAATAAATCACAATCATCAAACGATACTTTTCCAACAGGAATGCACATTGCAGCTTACAAAGCAGTTGTAGAAATTACAATTCCCGAGTTGAAAAATTAAGAGATACACTTCACGCAAAAGCAGTTGAATATAAAAATGTTGTAAAGATTGGACGTACACACCTTATGGATGCAACACCGCTTACTTTAGGACAAGAACTTTCAGGATATGCGGCTCAATTAACTTATGGTTTAAAAGCAGTTAAAAATACCTTAGCACACTTATCAGAAGTTGCTTTAGGAGGAACAGCAGTAGGAACAGGTTTAAATACACCAGCAGGATATGATGTAAAAGTAGCTGAGTATATTGCAGAGTTTACAGGACATCCGTTTGTAACAGCAGAAAATAAATTCGAAGCGCTTGCAGCTCACGATGCAATTGTTGAATCTCATGGGGCACTAAAACAATTGGCAGTTTCTTTAAATAAAATTGCTAATGATGTTCGTATGCTAGCTTCAGGACCACGTTCAGGAATTGGAGAAATCATTATTCCAGAAAATGAGCCAGGTTCATCTATTATGCCAGGAAAAGTAAATCCAACACAATGTGAAGCATTGACAATGGTTTGTGCTCAGGTTATGGGGAATGATGTTGCGATTTCAGTAGGAGGAATGCAAGGACATTACGAATTGAATGTTTTTAAACCAGTAATGGCAGCAAACTTTTTGCAATCGGCACGTTTATTAGGAGATGCTTGTATTTCATTTGATGAGCATTGTGCACAAGGTATTGAGCCAAACTACAAACGTATTAAAGAATTAGTAGATAATTCATTAATGCTCGTTACGGCTTTAAATACCAAAATTGGATATTACAAATCAGCAGAAATAGCTCAAACAGCGCACAAAAATGGAACAACGCTAAAAGAAGAAGCAGTTCGTTTAGGGTATGTATCAGCAGAAGATTTTGATGCTTGGGTAAAACCAGAAGATATGGTTGGAAGCCTTAAATAATTAATTGTTAATTATGGATTGTTAATTATTAATGATGCGTAATAAATGAAAAACCCTGCAATGTAGTAACATTGCAGGGTTTCGTTTTTATATTATATGTCATCCTGAGCGTAGTCGAAGAGCTTTAATGATCATTATTATAATCTTAGCAGGTAGTAATTAATAATTTATAATCAATAATTACTGTCACCCTGAGCGTAGTCGAAGGGTTTTAATCATCAACAATTAACTACTTCCCATCTACATAATCTTGTAAATAACTAAAACGTGGTGTTAGCTTACCGTTTTCTGTTATTTTGGCTCTATGTAGAATCCCGTCTTTGTCCCCGTTAAAAAAGGCTGGAATTACGTGTTCCATAAAAAGTTCTCCAAAACCTTCACTAGCATCTTTTGGTATTTCGCAAGGCAAATTATCTACAGCCATTACCACAATTGCAGCAGGATGAAAAACATCTACTTCTTTGTTCTCTCCCGGGAAATATCCATATAGAGGTTCTTCGATTGTTGATGAACGAAGTGTGCAGGCAATAGGGCCATTTACATCGCATGAAATATCGGCAACGACTTTTATTTTACAATCTTTAGATTGAAGCATCTCTCTAGTCAAGATCACAGGCGCTGCATTTGCATGAAAATGCCCTGTAAAATAAACATCGGTTACTTTGGTAAATTTTTCAAAATCTGAAACGTATTCCTGAGGATGTTCGTAAAAATCGGTATAATCTAAAAGTTGACCATCTTTACGTTTGTTATAATCCAAAACATCAAGTTGAACATAAACAGCTTGAGTGTAATTTTTTGTTAGGTAATTATCAATTGTTACCTCTTTTATCTTAATAGCGTCAAGAATTTCTTTGGCACCTGTACCAACTTTACCCGTACCAGTAATTACAAACTTTAAAGGAGGAAGTGTAATGCGTTTTAAATGAGTAATTAAAGCCTCTTTACCAGCTAAGGTTTCGGCTTTAGGTAACTTGAACAATTCGAATTTAATTCCGAATGCACGAATACCGTTGTATACACCAACAATACCTGCGTATTTACCAAAACCAATTAATCTTTGGTTGTGAGAGTTAACAATGGTTTCGTGATCGTATAATTCAATATTTTTTGCTAAAATAGCTTGCAATAATTTTCGATTATAAGGCTGCTTCTTTATAGTGTGTGAAAAGAAAAAATAAGCCTTGTCTGAAATTAAATTTTCGATAGGAACTTCTTTTACTCCAAATAATACGTCACAATCTGAAACATCATCAGTAACAGTTATTCCTAAGCTTTTATACTGAATATCAGTAAAAATTCGAATGTCTGAACTTTCTACAACTACAGTAGCTTCGTGATAAAGTTGCTTCAATCGAGCCAGTTCATTAGGAGCAAATACAACCCTTCTGTCTGGTGGGTTTTTTCTTTCTTTTATAATTCCAAATTTCATTTATGGGTGTTTAAATGTTGTATAAATATAACTTTATCGATTCAATTTGTTTGAAATATAACAAATATAGTTAAAATTTTGTTGTTTTTTTAAAAAAATATTGAAGCTGATTTTATTATAGCCTGATGTTCAATAGGCTGGTAAAAATTAAGCTTAAAACTGTGTTAAAATCTAAAAAATCATCTAAAAAAGGCAAATAAACAAAAGTATTCAATTCTATATATTTGTTTCCCTAGAATCCAACTCATGAATTTCATTAAAAAAGCAAATATACCACAAATCCTTTTCCTTATTTTAGTTTTAAGCTCTTGTGGAAAAGATAAAAATACAAATGCAGCTCTTGCCGAAACTTTAGAAGATACACTCCCTAAAATGAAGCCTTTGCTTCATGAAAAAAAACTTCCTGCAAATTATGTAACAGCTATTAAAGGCAAAGTTGATTATTTTTATAATAAAAACTGGCCAAACAATACGATGAACGGTGGTTTTTTGGTAGCAAGAAATGGCGAGATTATCTATGAGAAATATGAAGGATACGCTAATAAAAATCAAAAAACAGAAATAGATATGAATACGCCGTTGCATATTGCTTCGGTTAAGTAAAGTACTTACTGCAACAGCTGTCTTAAAGTTGGTAAATGCAGGGAAAATTGATTTAGATCAAAAAGTAAATACAATTTTAAAGACATTTCCTTATCCAGATATTACAGTAAGGATGTTGTTAAACCACAGAAGTGGAATGCGTAATTATGCTTATTTTACAGATAAGGATAAAACTATTTGGGACAGGCATAACCAATTAACCAATCAGGATATTTTAAATATCATGGCTACTAAAGATATTGGTTTAGAATATAAAACGGATACCCGTTTCACCTATTGTAATACTAACTATGCAATGTTAGCATTAATTATTGAGAAAATAACTGGACTTAGCTATAAAGAGGCAATGACTCAAATGATTTTTAAACCATTGGGGATGACGCATACTTATGTTTTTGATATTGATAAAGACAGAAAAACAGCCGTTCCTTCTTATAAAGGAAATAATGTTGAAATCGGGATAGATTATCTAGATGCAGTTTATGGAGATAAAAACGTTTATTCAACTCCTAGAGATTTATTAAAATTTGATAGAGCCAGAAATGCTCCAGATTTCTTGAAACCAGATTTACTTAAACAAGTGTATGAAGGATATAGTAATGAGCGCAAGGGAGAAAAAAATTATGGACTTGGTATTCGAATGATTAATTGGTATTCGGGACAACATTTTTATTTCCATAACGGATGGTGGCACGGAAATACTTCATCTTATATAACGCTTCAAAAAGAAAATGTTACTATCATTGCGTTGTCTAATAAATTTACTCGTAAAACATATGCGGTTCGTAAATTGGCACCGATCTTTGGAGATTATCCTTTTGTTTTTAAAGATCTCGACTAATATTTAGGTTATAGATTGAGGGGTTAAAATTAAATCGAATATTTTTTTGAAATTAATTTCAATTGATGGTTCAAAAAGCGTAATTTTGCAATCTCAATTTACACTTGAAAAAATGGGGTCGACTGGTTTTGACAGCAAGTCGAATTGAACAGTAAGCACGTCGAGCATTGAGACCTTGCTCGTAAATATAAGATCTCAACACTTTTACACGGCGAAAATAACTACGCTTTAGCTGCATAATCCGAATTATAGTACGATTAAGCCACGTTCCTATCAGATAGGAAAGCTGGATTCTCCTTGAAAGCCTTGGTTTGTGGCGGTCAATACAGGGGAACCGTAAAAATAAACCTAGATTTCCATGAGCTTCGGGTGGATTTCGAAATTAAGAAGATAAGTATTGTGTGGCTGTTCGGCCGAGCACAATATCGAAAATCTAATCAGGAAATAAGCGTGTAGAAAGCTCTTTAGTTGCTTGTTTGGACCCGAGTTCGATTCTCGGCGACTCCACAAAAAAAAATCCTGTAAACTTAATGTTTACAGGATTTTTTGTTTTTCATAGGGATTCAAAAACTTTATTTTTTGCCCTATTTTTAATTAAAATATGCATCTGACATAAATTTCTATATGTCAGATGACTTACAAATCAACTTCAATTAAAATCTTATTTTACTGTATATGTCGTACGGTTTGCTTCACAAAGCCTGAAATAGCCTAAAGCAAAATTATTAGAATCAGTTGTATTGATTATATTCCCTCTGATATTACCAGGTACTGCAGCAAAAGGGTTTGAATTTGTAACCTCTAAAATTAGATTCATATAATTATAAAAGTTCTTAGAAATAGCACGATGTGTTATGTTAAGAGTTATTCCTGGTTTTAAATCTGCATCTGAAAATTTTTCGACTAATTCATTTCCATTAGCAAATTCATCACTTGTTGATGTATATTCCGGAAAAGGAGATAATTTACTTTTATAATCTGTCAGGTAATAATTAGTCTGATCAGCTGGGTCTTTATAATAAAATGATACTACAATAAGATCAGGCCCCGATATGTCGGCCATAAATTCCTGATCTATTTTGTCGATTGGCGGCACAGAAACTAACTTTTCAATCGCCGTTAGACTTTGTCCATCGACTTGTGCAAATAATTTATATTCCATATTAATTACGGGAACAAAATTAGTACAGATATATATTCCTGGCTCAGATTCATTAAATGTAAAAACAACTCCATCACTATTTTCGACCCTTACTTGTGCTCCTGAAACCTTTGGTGTAGTAGCACTGTAATAAGGAGCCATTCTGCTTATTTTTATCGTCTGTTTACTGCCGCTAGTTCCTTTTTCCCAAATTATCTCAGCATCGATTACTATTTTAGGTTCTCCAGTTTCTAATTCAAGCTCAACAACCTTGTCACAAGACAGAAAAAGTAAAACAAAAAAGAAAACTAAATAAGGTAAATCCTTTACTTTTAAAATTGTATTTTTTTAATCTTAGCATGCTATTAAAATTTAAAATTATAAGAAACACCAGGTACTAATCCGTAAATAGACAGTTGTCTGGATTCATTAGCTCCTGTATTATTATTTTGTGAAAACATCATCGATGCGGCATTTTGTCTGTTATAAAGATTATAAATACTAAATACCCAATAGCTTTGCCATCCTTTCTTTTTATCTGGTTTAGGGGTGTAGGTTGCGCCAATATCCAGATGATGATATGCAGGGAGTCTGTTTGAATTTCTCAACGTATAATTAGGTACATATCTTTCTCCAAATTCATAATACCCGTTAGGATATGTTACTGGCTGACCTGATTGTAAAGTAAAATTAGCATTAAAGGACCATTTAGGGTTGAATTCATAATTTGCAGTAATATTTAGATTATGTAATTTATCATATCCTGATAAATACCAATCACCATTAGCAATACCTGGTTCTTGAGGAGTTCTGCAAGGCGTTCTTTGTTCTGCCTTAGACAAAGTATAAGCAACCCATCCTGTAAAGCGACCCGTATTTTTTCTGTATAATAGTTCCATACCATATGATCTTGCTTCTCCATTCAGGATATCCTGCTCTATATTATTATTACCCAATAAATTTGCACCATCAATATAATCGATACGGTTTTTAATTTTTTTATAAAATAATTCCCCCTCAAAAGAGTACTCACGTTCCTTAAAATTTTTGAAAAATCCTACTGCATATTGATCCAGCATTTGTGGTTTTGTAAAAGGACCGCTTGGTGTCCAGATAGTCATAGGCAAGGGAGCTCGGGTATTAGACAACATATGAATATATTGCGCCATTCTGTTGTAGCTTGCCTTTACTGAGGTTTCATCATTAAAAGCATATGATAAAGCCAATCTTGGTTCAAGGTTATTAAACTTACTAATGGTTTTTCCTTTTCCGTAGTATGTACTTCCAGTTGGTGTTGCTTCTTCATAAATATGATATAACGGATTGTATACTACTGCTTCTCCATTTTCGTACGTACTGATACTTTCGCCGCCTAAACGATAAAATGTACTGTAACGAAGTCCATAACGAAGATTCAGTTTTTCTGTAATCTGATTCTCGACATCCAAATATGCAGACGTTTCTAAAGCATATTTTTTATCTAATTGATTATAATTATACTGCGAATTAACACCATACGGACGTACAGTTCCGATTAAAATCATAATATAAACCATCAATGCCATAGTTAAGTTTAAAATTGTCTGATATGGTGTGATTCCAATTGTATTTAAGACCGTAGTTGGTAATCTTACTGTCCCATTCAAATTTTTGAAATGGTATTTGCAGATTAAATTTATAATCACTGTAAAAAATAGAAAGGTTTGTATTTAATTTTTCAGAGAATTTATGTTTCCAGTTAAACGTTCCCATAGTATTACCGTAGGTACTGGCAAAAAAGTTATTAATATCAAATATATCATTTCCTAGGTAACCAGAAAAAGCAATTGTATTATTGGCTCCTAAACGATAATTAAATTTGGCATTAATATCATAAAACATTACAGAACTCTTAATATCAGTAAGTTTCAAGAATAAATGTGCATAAGAAGCACGTCCTGCAATAATAAAAGAACCAACATCTTTTTTTAAAGGGCCTTGTACTAAAAGCCGACTTGATATAAGACCAATACCTCCGTTTATTTTATACTCATTAAGATCTCCCGTTTGCTGTGTTACATCCAGAACAGAGGAAACGCGTCCTCCAAATTTAGACGGAATTCCACTTTTGTATAAATCTAATCCGCTAACGACGTCTGCATTAAAAATAGAAAAGAAACCAAACATATGAGAATCTCCGTATACTGGAGCACCATCTAAAAGAATTAAATTCTGATCAGCGGCACCTCCACGAACATTAAAACCAGACGAAGCTTCACCAGCATTTGTAACACCAGGCAAAGTCAATAATGATTTTAAAGGATCTGGTTCACCCATTGCCGTAGGCAGTCTTTTAATTTCGGCCATTGAAAGCTTATTAACGCTCATCTGAGTGTTTTTTACATCAACCGCCTTGCTTGTAGTTATGACTACCTGTTCTAATTCGTGACTGTCTGACTCCATGCTGAAATCAATTTTGGTATCATCAGAAACAGTGACTTGCTTTTTTTTATTCTTATAGCCTACATAACTAACTAAAACGGTATAAGTTCCGTTGTCTAAATCTATAGTGTACTTTCCATTTTTATCAGTTGTAGCACCTGTTTCGATTTCTGAGATATAAACATTTGCGCCAATAACAGGTTCCCTGTTCTCATCAATAAGTTGCCCTGTTAGCTTATTTTTTTTGGCTCCTTTTGTAACTTTTTGTTTTACAAAAATATTATTACCCACTATCGAAAATTGGATTGCACCAGTCTTATTGATTTCATTTATGAGTTGTTTTATCTCAATATTTTTATAAGTCTTTTTTTGTGTAAAATATTTTTGACTGATATTAATTTGAGGTGCTGCCTCCCTAACAACAGGAGCATGTATTAACCTTAGCAATACATA
>NZ_JBXBAV010000141.1:0-14121 GCF_056783245.1 Flavobacterium sp. TC780
TTTATTATTTGCAGATTTATTTTGTTTTGCAGCAATTAAATCTATAATTTCCTGAACACTTTCTTTTAAACCGTTGAATTTATTGTTTTCCATTTATTTATATATTATTTTTCAGATGAAGACTTATCTTCATTAAATTTCTTTACAATTTCTTTTAGTTTCTCCTTACGCGCAATTACAGCCTGTTTTGCTTTATCTTGTGCTTTGTGCAACTTATCGTTGTGTTTCTTGATATTCCTTTCGTTATTCCTTCCCATTATTGTATCTCTTTTTAATTTCTTCCAATGTTTTATTGGTAAAAATAAGTTCATTTATAATTGATTCTCGTAAAGCAGCAATATCATCATAATCAAAATATTTTGCCCATGAAGTTAATTGCTGTAAATTCCTTATTTGTTTAATTCTTTTTGCTGTATCGAAACTTGTTCTGAGTATCGCTTTATTGTCGTACTCTGGATTATTTTTATGTTGATAATTGACATTGTTCTTATTAAAATCAGCCTCAATATAATACAATTTATCGATAGCATTATCAGGATAAAAAGAACTCCAAGCTGCAAAACCTAATTTAAATTTAGATTCTGTTTCTGGTTCCAAAGCTACTAAACGCCATTTACTATTGGCTAATCTTCCCCAATGATTTGAAAAACGATACATCCCTAAATCTGAATAATAATAGGTACTCCCTGCCTTACTTTCAAACTGAATTTTTAATCCCTCAACCTCATTCATGGTTACTTCCTGAAAAACACAAAATGTATTTTTGAACGAATTTGGATTGGGTCTAAAGTTTTTTTGCATGTGCAAATATACTCAGATTGTCACGAACTCCCTAAACCAAACAATATATTGATTAACTTTGCATCATCAATTTTTAAATAAAAATATCATGACAAAAGCTTCTCAAGAAAAAATGTTACAAAAAGGGGTTTATACAGGAATAATGGAGAAGGACGAAAATAACAATTATTTTTGTGGTATATACCTTTTGGATTACAAGATGGGACATGCTAATCACGTAGTTGGAGATTGGATACGACTATAAAGTCTATAATCGAAAATCCAAGCGATATCAGTTATAACAAATATCCAAAAAAGTCAAAAAACTTTGACAAAGCAAATAATAAACCTGAACAAAAATAAAACGATTATTTTCAAAGTTTTAAACTTTCATACGCGGTTTAAATAAATAGCACATTTTTTACATCTCAAAATCAATATTTTAGATATTTTTTATATTTTTTACTACGAAAGTAAAAAGTTAAAAAAAAGTGTACCTTTGCAAAAAATTTGTCTTTTTTGAATTAAACAAATATTAATTTCAATCTAATAGACAAGTAGTTATCTTATTTATGAAAAAAATAGTTGAATACCGCAAGTTACTTAATGTAGACAAAACTGCAGAATTAAAAGATTTAAAAACCATTTACCGTAATGCTATGAAAGAATGTCATCCTGACAAATTTCAAGGTAACGATGCTGGTTTAAAAGAAGCAGAAGAGAAAAGAAATCGTTATTGAAGCTTATCATTTTTTGGAAGTATCAATCCTGAGACAATTAAACTAAACTTGCCAGAATATACAGAAACAATCGTGACTTCATCTATTACAGATTACAAATTTGTAGAAGGAAGATTAATTATTGATTTCTCAAATGGTAGTGTTTATGAATACATCAGCGTACCAAAAGCTACTTACGTAAAAATGGTAAATGCAGATTCTCCTGGAAGATTTGCAAAAGAACAGTACTTCTTAACTCTTTTACTTGGAGAAAGAAAACAAATCAAGACTAAATTTATAGTTCTTATAAAAAAGCATCCACCACTGGCGGATGCTTTTTTTTGCTGCAAAAACACATAAATTATTATTTTTTATTTTAAAATAAATATAAAAGAGTAGCTCCTACTTACTAAAACCGCATCAAACAGACTGATTACGAAGTTTTTACCCTACAAAAAACTATAACAAAATTTTAGGTTACAAAATTATTTATGTCTTATAATTTTAAATACTTTTGTTCCACAAATCAATTAACTAATTAATAATGAAAAAAATATTTTTTTTACTTACTGCTTCTATAGCAATAATTTCATGCAACAAAGTTAAAACGGAGAATACCTATTACTGGAACTGCAAAAGGAATTGAAAACGGAAAACTATAATCCTACAAACTCAAGATCCAGCTACTGGAGCTCCAATCTCTGTTGATGCTAAAGTTGAGGAATGGAAAATTCGAAATTAAAGGTAAAGTTACTGAAGCCTGCATTTCACATATTACAGTTACAAAGGAGCTCAAGGTCCTATTCCTTTTATCCTTGAAACTGGAGAGATTACAGTTGTTGTAGATAAAGACAGCATCCATAAATCTAAAATTTCTGGAACATACAATAATGATGAGTATGTAAAATTCAATAATGAGCTTATGAAAGTTCAAAAGAAATTAGTTGATTTCCAGAAAAAAAATACTGCAACTATGAATACTGCTCAACAAGCTAAAGATACAGCAGTAATCAATGGTTTAATGAAAGAATTTATGAAAATTCAAGGTGATGTTCAAAATGAAACAAAAGCGAAGTATACTACTTATGCTGAGTCTCACCCAAAATCTTTCATTAGTGCATTAATCATCAAAGGGATGTTAAACGATCCTTCAACTGATTTGAAAAAAGCTGAAGCTATTTACTCTAGTTTAGATGAGTCTGTAAAGAATACTAAGCCGGTAAAGAAATAAAAGAAAAAATCGGTCAAATGAAAATGCCTGCTGTTGGTGCTAGTGCTCCTCCAGTTGGTAGCGCAAACTGAAGGTCAGATTTTTCTGCTCCTAATCCAGAGGAAAATGGTATCGCTTAAAGAAAGTTTAGGCAAAGTTACTATTGTAGATTTTTGGGCTTCATGGTGTGGTCCATGTAGAAAGGAAAACCCTAATGTTGTAGCTATCTACAAAGAGCTTCATTCAAAAGGTCTTAATATTATTGGCGTTTCTTTAGATAAAGATGCCAAAGCTTGGAAAGAAGCTATTGCTAAAGATAATTTAACTTGGACGCAAGTTTCTAACTTAAAATTTTGGGATGAGCCAATTGCTGCTCAATACGGCGTTCAATCAATTCCTGCAACATTTATATTAGATGCATCAGGAAAAGTAGTAGCACAAGATTTAAGAGGTGATGAACTCAAAGCAAAAATTATTGAGCTTTTAGCCAAATAATACCAATTTTTAGAATAAAACAAAAAAAATCTCCTTAGTGGAGATTTTTTTGTTTTATTCAACATTGAGAATACATCTATTCAATTTAAGTGTCTGAAAAAGTGTTACATAATTACATAATACTAGCTTTTCCTTATCTCATTATAGTTTTTCATACTTTGCGCATCTGAAAAAACCTAAAGTCAAGACTTATCTCTCTATCAAACAAAATCGCGACTCAACATTAAACTATTTAAAAATAAAAAAATGTTCTTCATTAGCTGATCATTTACTACAAAATACAGTCTATAGCTACCTTTTTTAGAAACTTCAATAATCAAATAAGATTTATTTCATAATACCCGCAATCAATTCATCAAAAAAATGCTTAAAATACTTGAGAAATGATGGACTTAAAACAAAAAACATAAAGAATTTAACCTTGTATAATCAACATTAAAAATAAAACATTTTTTTTTACCTAATCATAGTTTTTTATTTTATTCAATACCAAGGATTTAAAAAACAACATAAAATAAACTCAAAATTAAGTACGATTTTAGTTTGCAGAATCTAAAAAGTTTCCTATATTTGTACCCGTCAAGCACAACAACGCAAGACAAAACGGGCTTCGGGGAGATACTCAAAGCGGCCAACGAGGGCAGACTGTAAATCGCTGTGAAAACTTCGCAGGTTCGAATCCTGCTCTCCCCACTAAAAGGGTAAAAGAAGTAAAAAGGTCACTTTTTCAATCTTTTCAAAAACCAGCAATAAACGTAGTAAAACCTGCAAATCCTAGGATTCGCAGGTTTTTTTGCATTTAAGACAGTTTTCAAAATTTATAAAAATACTCAAAATTTTTATGGTAGAATCGTGGCAGATTTGAGTGGTAAGCAAATTTGAAATCTCTATTTAAGTAAATTACATAAGGTTAAATATGAGTAATATTCAAGATTTAAATTAAAAAAAAGTTTCACCTATTTTTGATTATTCTTTAAATTCATTTACTAGAAATAAAATCCTAAATTTGTTAAAAACATCTCTAATTAGTAAAATCAAATTACTAAAAGACAATACATTATTAAAGGCTACAGCACTAATCAAATACTTTTGAATAATAAAATCCATCAATTAATATTGTTTTTTCACAGGCTTGAATCTATTTGCTTTTTAAAGTCTTAATTTAAGAGACTTCCCTGAGACAACGTGAAACATATAAACTTTCGCATTTTTTATTATAGCACATCCCGCTTAAAACATAAAGAGAATCTAGAGACATTGTAATATTGTTGTTGGCATTTTCATTCTGAAAGTTATAAAAATTTAAAAAAGGGAATGAAGTTCTACAATAAAAAAACGCAAAATATTGTTTATAGTAATGAAACCTAATTAATTATTTAAATTCTATTGTATGAAAAATATATTGTTATCAATTACAGTTCTAGTATTACTTTTTAGTTCTTGTAAAAAAATAATAAAAAGATACAACTGATGAAAAAATATCTGACATAAAAGAAGTTAGTAATACAAGCTCTTTAATAGGTTCATGGGTAGAGCCAAATCCTATTAATGCCAAAGAAGTACAAGGTTTTATACTTAAAAACGATAGCATTGCCGAATCCATCAATATGGCAACTTTACTCTATAAAAAATGGTGGAAAAAAGATGGAAAATTAATTTTGGTAGCTGAAAGCATAGGAAATCATACATCGGGAGTAGATACTACTAGTTATATAATTATGAAAAGCACAGAAAAAGAGCTAGAATTAAAAGACAGGGATTATATTGTTAAATACACTAAAAGATAACATTAAAATTATTTGTTATCTTTTTAGATAACTCGAACAGCCTATAGTTGTTTGCTAAGAAAGTTTTATTAAAAGAAACTATTAGCCCTCAGAAATGAGGGCTTTTTTTATTGCTATAAAAAAGAAATTATTAGGAAAATAACTAAACTAGCTCTATTTTCGTATTATTGAAAATACAGTCAGACGTTCTTATTATATTGATATTTTTTGCAAGGAGTTGTTTTTTATAGAAAATATTTCCAGAACCCTATAAATACGGTTCTGTCGTATCTGTCAGAGTAAAATATAAGAATTTAAATAATTTAAAATTGTCTGGCCGATTCAAAACCTTTAAAGCCTAATCCGTTTTGTATGCACCACTTTATAAAACGATGGTCCTGTTCGACAACATTGTTAAGGTATTTACATTGCTGGATTTTAATCTTTGAGAACGAACACTTGTTATATACTTTGATCGCTGCTGTATTAGAACCGCTTTTATCACTGCTTTATTACTCGTGTTTTGTAGTTATTACTAATTGCTTTAATTAGAAAACACTGAGCCCTCATTCTCTGTCTTTTCTAGTCAAAAAGAAAGTCAACCGTATTGCCTAATTTATCAACTGCCCTATATAAATAACACCAAATACCTTTTACTTTGATATAGGTTTCATCCAATCTCTGAGCTTGCCCTACTCTACCTTTTCTCTTCTTCATCTCTGATTCAATGAAAGGTGTAAATTTATAAACCCAGCGTTGGATCGTAGCATGATCCACAATCACTCCCCTTATCTTCATTATTTCTTCAACATCTCGATAACTTAAAGTAAACCTAAGCTTAAAATATACTGCCTGCAGAATAATAGACTTTGGACAACAATGACCTTTAATTTATTTTTCGACGGGTTTAAAATTATAAAGATAAAGTTATTCCAAAATGCGACAGAACCTCCTCAACACATAGAAGTTTAAACTCATAGAGCTAGTATTTATTTTTTAAAGAATCTTACCGAATACGCAGGCCTACGTATACGTATATATGAGTAGCTTTTTTTTTCATCTCCAATACTTTATACTGTTATTTTGCTCTAAAAAAATGAGCAACGAATTTTATCGATTTTAAAAATGATTACTTTTAAACTAAATAGATTATTTATTATACTTATTGCAAATACCACTTTAAACATAAATTCCTGTTAATCAGAAAACTATAAATACATTATAAATATTGCGCTTCGGATAAAGAAAGATTATAAATATAATGCTTCTGAATTAGAAACCGTCAGATTGATAAATGATTATCGAATTAGTATGGGGCTTAATACTTTAACAATGAACGATCATATTTCTTATATATGCGAAGAACACAATAACTTGATTTCAAGCAACACAGTAAATCACAATGGTTTCAATGACCGATATCAAAATATAATAAAAGTTTTAAGAGCTATAAAAGTTAGTGAAAACGTAGCATATAATTATAAAACTTCACAAGCTACACTTAATGCCTGGATAAGAACTGGGCCACAAAAAAAATCATTGAAGGAGATTTTACTCATTTTGGAATCTCAGTAACAGAGAGTAAAATTAATGGTAAAAAATATTACACCAATATTTTTGCTAAATTTACCTTGATTAATTCCTTGTTCAAGAACTTTTGTGATAGTTTTTTTTGGTACAAAAATAAGGAGGAGGTCTTTTTTTATTCTTATATTATTTTTTATATATAAATATTCCCCTCCTATTTTTTGTTCAAGAATTTGCTCCATTTTTTTATGAATTATGAGAAAGAGTAATAGCAATCAATTCCCAATCTTTAAAGGATTAAAAAAATATTTCTTTTTAATTCAAATTTTTCTTTTTCCTAATGAAATGATGGCAAACAATTTAAGAAACCAAAATATCATGAATAAGAAGATCACTATATCACTTAAGAATGTAAGTTTCGAGTAAGTAATAAACGAACTTGCAATTTACGCAGAAATAAAGTTTTCATATAATTCAAGAATTCTTCAAATGAAACCAAAAGTGAGTATTGAAGCAAATAAGATCGCTCTTTCAGATGTTCTTATTGAACTCTTAAAACCATATAATATAACTTATTTGGTAATCAATAATCATATTATTCTACAAAAAAAATCTAGTCATTTTTAAGTATTAACTAGAATATTAACCTTAATTAACTGCTAAAGAAACAATAGAATATACATACTTATCAGTAGGTAACGTTTAAATATATTACTCCCTTCTGAAAACAAAAAAACCAGTAAAACTACTGACTTTACTGGTTTTTATTGTAAAATTATTTTTTTATTTAACTATTGAAAAGCATAAGTTGCTAATCTAAAATTACTTGCAGAAGAAGTAAAAGTATAAACTGTATTAGGTACTCCTGCAAGTTTAAAACTTTCTCTCTTAACATACACCCCTTTTGGATTTGTTAATTCCTGATCTATTTTTTTCAAGTAATACAGGTTCTGCAACAAGTGCAGTTGCCGTTTGCCATGAAATATGCTTGAGGATAACGGTTTTGTTTGCGGCATCTTCAATAACATCAACATTATGATATAGAGTTGCTTTTCCTCCCGTAAAACTATACGCTATATAACTATCTCCTCCATCATTAAAAGTAAATTCAATTCTATTAACCTTTTGTGCAGTAGGTAAACTAGTGTTTATTTCATTCAATAATGTTTTACATAAAAGGGAATTCCCAGTAGTATTACTCAAAATCGATGCTATATATCCAAATCCAGTTGTTGGTTGCCCTTTTAAAAGGATTTTATAGTCGTCTGTTAAAGCTAAAGGTTTATTACTATACTTAATAGTAGCAGATACTCCATTTGTTCCAGTTGCTGTAAAACTACCATCAGCATCATTATAAACAAATTCAGATAAAGCTTGGTCTTTAATTACAATGGCAGGACTCACTACTATTCCAGTTGGAGAATACCCAATACCTATATTATAACTTTCAGAAAAACCTGCAGCAACTGGATTAGCAGTAGCAAAACGAGTAATTCATCAAAATTAAAATCAAATTGGCGTACAGTCGTTCCGTCATTAGTTTCCAAAAGTCTAAAAAGTGGTCGTCGTATATTCCTCCAATTACATTAGTCTCCATTGCAATATTTTGTGACAAATTAGTCCAATCTGCAGCAGTGGCTTTTACAAAACGCAATTCCTGAGACTTACGGTTGGTTCTAAAAACAATATCCCCTTTATCTTCTCCATAAAACAAAAACTGAAAATCCCCCAGATAGCCTTGTCCTTTTAAATCTTCGGTTGGGTATGAGTTTAGAATCTGATAAAAGATGTATTCTATTGGCTGTAGTAAAAACTACACTTACAGTACTACCAAGCTGAATCTCGTATTGACTATCATATTTTTTTGTATCACTATCAAAATCTGATGCCATTGTTACTTTCCCACCAGGAGCAAATTTAAATAAATGGGTATATCCTCCCAGTTGTGTATTATCTGTAAAATAAACGGCTTTCCATACCATACTCTGAGGAAAGTAATAACTCATCTAATTTTTTAGACTGAGCATTTGTTCTTGCAGTAGGTGCTTCCTCAAACTTTTCCTCAGTATCACCGTTACTGCAAGCAACTAATTGAATTGCTACAAAAGCAACAATTAGTAACTTATATAAATATTTTATTTTCATAATGTTTTTTTAAGTTAATGTTTTCGAACTTAATATGTAATTACTAATTATTAATTGCCATTAATTACAATTGTCGTGTTTTTTTCAGCCTCATCTCTTAATGCATAGAAATCCATATCAAAAGCATCTTTGAAGTACTTCACTACAATAGCTTCCTTTTTTTTGATATCTTCTCTTCCTTTAGTCACTTTTTATTCCTGCTAAAATAGCTGCGTATTCTGCTTTAGTATTAACTAAAATTACTGATGACATCTCAGCAAAATCCTCAACAATATTATTCCTTGCATAATTAGTTATAAAGCCCAATTCTCTTCGATGCCTCAGTACTTTCTAGATGCCAGGCTGCTGTATATCCAGAAGGAGTTATTTTACCCCATGCCTGCTCTTCAAAAGGTTTCGTCTGATTTAAAATATGAATGTACTCATGCTGAATCGTATGAATAAACTGTGAAACATTTGCGCGATCTTTTCTATTAATCTTATCTACTTCAAAAAGGGTTATTCTTTGTCCTCCTTCTGCAATACCTAAAGTTCTGGTACCATTATCATTCATATTAACTCCACCAACCAAAACAATTTCTCTCGGTGCTATTTTTTTAACAAAATCTGTACCTCCAATGGTTAAGTAGCTATTTAGCCATATTTTTTGAACAATTTCTAAGGCTGGCTGTACTTTATCGATAGTAGGAGGAAATAAAAACCTACTATTATCAACCGTATTCTGATTCCACTTATATTGTGCATAAATATTATACGGATTAAGATAATTGGTCGTAATCCATTTGTCCAGCTCTGTTTGTACAGGCTGATTAAAATTTAATTGGCTTTCCTTAGGTTGGTCTTCATGACCACAACTAGAGAAAATAAGAACTACTCCTGCAATTAATGCTATTTTTTTATATTGATTTATTATTTTCATACTACTTTATATTAAGTTTTTATCTAGGATTTTTTTCAACGCCATTACTAGATGCGCTAAGCGGTATTTGTAATACTCTACGTTTATCATCTTTAGCTAAAATATTTGTTGGGCGGTTGAAAATTTCATGCTTTACTTCAAGATTAAAACGTTTTATATCAAACCATCTCATTCCTTCATGAATAAACTCTCTTCTTTTAGCCTCTGCAATAGCTTTTATATATGATGTCTGTACTGGAGTCATATCATAAAATGGAGTATACTCATTGGCAATTACTGGATATTTAGCAACAACTTTAGCTTCTGTTAACTTATCTGTCGCAGCATTATAAGACTTTGTTCTCATCCCTAAAAAGAATTCCAACTCAGTATTAGCTTCAGCAATTCTATTAGCCATTACGAGTGCTTCAATTCTATTTAAATAAAATTCATCATTAGATAAAAGTACAGTCCCTAAATAAGGTTGACCAATATTAGCAGTTAGATTAGTATACTTGAAATACTCTTTGTACTTAGGAATAAATTCTGTCAGTCTATTATAAGAAAATGTTCTGTAATACCAGTCTTTGTTATAAATATTTGTTCCACTTCCAAGAATATCAATCGCTTGATTTGACCTTAAATAAAATCTATTTTGTTGAGTCGCTCTAGAATATATTGAATAGGATGAAACTATTAATAAGTTTGTAGTATGCTCTGGTTTTGCATAATCAACAAACTGGATGTTTAGGTCTAGACCTGTATACGCTAAATAATCTCTAATTTTTCCAGCTGGTTTAGATCCTAATCCTTCTTAAGGGCAATACTTTAGCCCAGTCTCCTTTTATTAAGATAAAAACGGCTTGCAAATGCTTTTCCTGCTTCTTTATTAAAATGAAATTTTGGTTCTTTATACTCGTTTGTTACATATTTTAAACCTTCATCTATATCTTTTTGAATGTAATCAAAAACTTCTGCAACAGTATTCCTAGTATATTTTTTAATCAATACTTCTTCTGGTTCAGTTACATATGGAATACCTAAATCAGCTGCTGCAGTTGCAGGATTATATTGCTTAGACCAGAATGTCACTAACATAAAATGGGAATAGGCTCTGGCCAATAATGCTTCTCCTCTTTGTGCGTTCAGATTAGCCGGATATCCTTGTTCTTCAATAGCCTGCAATGCCTTGTTTGCATGTGCAATAGCTCTGTAACAGGCATCCCAATAGTTTGCCTGAGTATCTATATCCGTTTCATCTTGCATTTCCCAATTATAATTCTGCTCATTTTTAGGTAATGTCTCTACTAATCTTCCATCAGTAACATTATCAGACATTGTTTCAGCAAAATCCATATATGTTCCTCCTATTGGATAGGCATTAACTAATAATTCTGATATTTTCTCTGGAGTATCTATTTGTGTTCTATTATCAGGTGTTTCTGAAAGAAACTCATCGCAACTACTAATACTTATAAGTAATAATAATGATAGCGTTATTTTTATATTTTTCATAATTGAATACTATTATAATGAAAGATTTAAAGTAAATGTATACTGAGAAGTGATAGGAAATGCAACTCCTCCTGTATTACGGAATTCAGGATCCTGACCGTTTAATCTCTTATCTGAATAAATTAACCAAGGATTAACTGCTGATCCTTTTAGAGTAAAAGTATTTAGACCTAACTTTCTTTTAAACTCTTTAGGAAATTCCCAACTTATTGAAATGTTTTTCAATCGCACAAAATCACCATCAGCTATTCTAACATCCGAGTAATTGTAAGTGTTATATGCTCTTGCAAGCGTACGTGCACCATCATAGTTCGCATTTAATCTCTTATCTGCAATAACTGGAACATTAGTAATGTTTTCGTCACCTGGATTTATCCATCTGTTAGTAAAGTCTTTTGTGAAAACAGTTAAATCATCATATTCACTATCATAAATAGGATTCAAACGAACTTTATTTCCTGCTGATCCAACGAAAAATACATATAATGACCAATTTTTGTAAGTAAAAGTATTTGCAAGACCAAATGATTTATTTGGCTCAATTGATCCTTCATATTTTAAATAATCCGTTACTTTATTATTATCCTGAAAATTAGCTCCGGTAATGTTATTTTGACTCTCCATCTTGCATTATAAATGTTGGTAATCCTTGGTTATTTAAACCTGTAAATTGGTAAGAATAAATAGCATTTCTAGGACGTCCTATAGCATTTCCTCCATTTCCATCAACTAAATCAAAAACTGTTGGCTGGTTTTCTAACTTTGTAATTTCCTGATTAAATACTGAAAAGTTAAATGTTGTTGACCATTTAAAATCTTTACTTACAATATTTTGTGTTGTTAAACCAATCTCCAAACCTTTGGTTTCCATGTTTGCATTATTACCTTGCTTAATTCTTTGCCCACCAATACCTGATGTTACTACATAATCAACTAAGTCAAAGGCTTTACGTCTGTAAACATCGGTTACCAATTGCACTCTGTTGTTAAACAATCCTAAATCTAAACCAATGTTCGTTTCAAATTGTTTCTCCCAAGTTAAATCTCCATTTTGCAATTGATCAATTTCAATACCTGTTTCTCTATCATCTAAATTTAAACGATTAGCTATCATACTTTTATATATAGCCAAAGAGTTTGTTGCAGGGCCGGCAGTTGCTGTAAGTCCATAAGAAGCTCTTAATGCTAAATTATTTACAACCTTTGAGTTTTGCATGAATTTTTCTTCAGAAGCGTTCCATTTACCACTAAAAGTATAGGTAGGTAACCATCTTGAAGAACCACTATTTCCTTGTCTGTTAGAACCATCATAACGTCCTGTAAACGATGCAGTATAACGACGATCATAGGTATAACCTACTTTTCCGAAGAAACCAACAGTTCGTTCTTTTTCTGCATTAAATGCAAAATAAGAATTCCCTTCATTGATTATTTTTTCAATAATTCTAGGATCAGTAAATGCAGTTAGACCTCTGTCATACTGAATTCCTGCTGCTGTAAAATTATCACTATTTCTATCTAAAGATCGTAACTCAGTACCGAAAAAGCCTTCTACTTCGTGTTTATCATTGAATGTATTTCTATAATTTACACTATTTCTGATATTATAAGATGTCATATCATTGTTGAACTTTCTTAAAAATCCTCCATTAGGTAAAACAGATACTGGTGGCGTAGATAAATCATTTGGATCTTTGTATAAAAAAATATTTGCATCTCTTACAATTGTAGTTTCCATTGCATTATAGGCACCAACAACATTCGATCCCTCTAGGATTTTATGCTCCCTTGTTGTATTGGCATAACGAGCAGACCCTGTAAGGTTATAAGTTAAATGTTTGTTTATTTTATAATCTAAATCCAACTGAAAACGGATATCTTTTACATCAATATCTAGATAATTAGTATTTAACTCATTAATAATATTCATAGGAGCCCAGTTATTACGATAATATTCTAAGTTTCTATTTTCATCGTAAGGTCTTAACGTTCTGCTCGTGTTTAAAACATAACTAAAAGGATTAATGTCGAAATCTCTCGTCACTTTCCCAAAAACCTGATCTTTCTGGCTTTCATAGGTACCCGGAGCTAGCTGATTTCTTACAGAAGCCATTGTAGATAAAGTAATATTTAATTTGTCATTTATAAAAAATGTCCCTTTAATGTTTGATGACAATTGTTTTACATTATCGGCAATAGTCCATCCTGGATCTGTATAATATCCTAAAGACGCATAAAACGTATTGTTTTTTCCTCCTCCAGAAAAACTCAAAGAATGACTTTGTGTTATAGAAGGTCTGAATAGAATTTTAAACCAATCTGTATTGGCTAGCTCATACTTTTTTAAAAAATTATTACGACTAACTGGATCATTGTTAACCAAATAACCACCTGTTTCAGGTACATAAGTATTAATAGCTCTTCCTAAAATATTATATACTCCACCGTATCTTCCTTGAACAGTTGAAGGTAAATCAAGATACCCTTTAGATTCCATTTCTTTAAAAATACTCATCGATTCTTGTGAATTCAAGATATCATATTGACTATAATTTGGTACAGCTCTAGCGGTTTGTTCTAACGAGTAAGATACTTTTAAAGGAGAATCTCTACGGCCTTGTTTAGTGGTTACAACCACTACCCCATTTAAAGATCTTGATCCATAAATAGAAGTTGCCGAAGCATCTTTTAATATTTCAATACTCTGGATATCATTAGAGTTTAAACCTGCAACTGATGAACTCAATAAGGTTTCTGAGTTTCCAGAAGCTAAATCCGCAAATGAAATATTGATAATATCTTCTTGTACAACACCATCAATAACCCATAACGGTTTGGTATCTCCAAAAATTGAAGAGGATCCACGCACTGTAATTTTAGGAGCTGTACCAAATGTACCTGTAACGTTTTGAACTGTAACCCCAGCCGCTTTTCCTTCAATCATTCTACTGATATCTGCGACTCCATCAACTTTTAATTCTGTTCCAGAAATTTTGCTAATCGCTCCTGTAAAAGTTCTTTTTGAAGTTTTTTCATAACCAGTTGTAATCACAACCTCTTTTAAAT
>NZ_JBXBAV010000142.1:0-13628 GCF_056783245.1 Flavobacterium sp. TC780
TCAGAAGCTGGATAATTAAGACATTGTCCATAATTAATTAAAAAAGTAAATAATAGAGCAATAGTTAATAGTAGTTTTCTATCCATAGAATTATAAATTTATTTTGGTATGATATTTCTTTGTCAATCATTTTATTGACTCGTTATTAGCAATTTTATTTTAACAATTCATTACTTAATATTTTTTTAATAACATTCAGTAAATCAGCGTCTATTATTTTTTTATTTTCAATTTTTATTACACTTCAAAAAATAAACTCAACACGTTGTAGGTTTTTACTTTCAAGTGATTTAACCCTAAGTCATTTTATATAAATTTCCAAATTTTAAAAACTTAACAAATTATTGATTATTAGTTAATTACATATTAAAAATTGTTAATTTTAACAAATCCGCACCAAATAAAGCACAAAAAAAAACCTCTTACAAGATTTTTTTTTTTGGAAAACAAATATTCGTTATTCTACCTAAATATTCGTTTAAATACACAGTTATAATGTCAACATTTATATTTACTAAGTAAAAACTTACATTTAAGGGCTCGAAAATTCATATCTTAATCGAACAAACTTAAAAACAAGAAAATAAAATTATAACTCAATATAACCGTTTTCTCTAAAAACAAAAAACCATTTGCCTTTCAGCAAATGGTCTTTAAAATCTAACTAAACTGTATTTAGTAAATCACTTTCTTTGTTTCAACAAGTTTATTATCTAAAACTACTTTTACCACTAAAACCTGATTACTTAATTTTAAATTTTCAATAATTAATTTAGAATTTTCAACTGCTTCTTTTTTATATATCAATTTGCCTGAGATGTCATATATAAATACCTTATCTATAGTTTGATCATGTGTACTAATTTTAATTTCTTTATCTTCAACAGCAACCAAAATCAAATTTTTAGACGTATCAAATTCTTCCGTCCCTAAAGTTTTATTAGTATATCGCAATACAAATCTATCCTCGAAAACTCCGGTTTTTGTAGCAAAAGTATATCCTCCATTGTACAAATTATGTACGGTGTTAGTTACTCTATCTTCAAGATATACCTCTTGATTTGCTAATAATCCATCTGAACGGTCAATTGTAATAGTATAATTGCCAATAATTTCCGAGCTATATCCCAACGGTATTGTATCACTAACATCAAAAGGCAAGGCACGTCCTTGGATTATATATTTTTTATCTGAAGCTATACTATACAAATCTGCCATTTGTTCCACATCAAATTTGGCTCCATCATACTTGTTATCATATTCATTTGTAGCCCCGTCAACATATCCGATAAGTACTTGCTTAAAAAAACCATTCGTATTCGTTAAATTTAGCCATATACGACCTTCTTCAACAAAAGCTTCATTGGCTCCCTTTGCAGGTCTATAAAACTGAGTATTATTTCCAGCTATCCTCATATTATTATTAAAAACAATTGTTCCACTTGAAGCTATACTTTTAGCAAAAAAAGACTGCCCCGAGGCAATCTGACCTAAAGGAACTGAATTATTAACTCCTGGATTTAATGCTGCTGAAGTTGCTGTTCCTCCTGTAAAATTATAAACAGCATAATCATTTGCTGTATATGTAAAGCCTAAGTTTCCGCTATCCGCAATGGGTGTATTGTTCGTCAAAAATACAGTGTCCCTTCTAAAATAAGATCATTTGCTGTTAAAAAAGCTTTTGCATCCATTGCCAAAGGATATGGATTACCAATTAAATAAGGCTCATCTAATACTGTAATTGTCTGGCCTGTTATGTTTCCATTATTTGGTATCCCAGTAAACGAAACTGACTGGGAATAAGGATAACTAACTATTTCCCCATTTGGCCATGTCCCTGCTTTTGGAACCCTAATAAGATATCCTTTACCAGCTGTCATAGTATTGGTTGGTAACTCGGCTACCCATCCATTATTATATGAATACAACTTATTGGGATCAGAATTTGGCGATAGTAAATTAAACTTCTGTCCAGATACTGGAGAAGACCAATACGTATAATCTAACGCATTCATTGCTGTCGTTGTTCGGTTATAAATAATATTGCCTGAATTAGAAACATTATTCGTTTGCATCAAGCTCGCATTATTCATAAAGGTCAAACTAGTTCCTAAACTCAAGCTAACATTAACCGCATTTACGATAGACAATGTAGCTCCAGAGTTAAATACAACTTTGATTCCTGCATTTACTTGACAAGAGCATCCATTTAAATCTCCTGCTGTTCCCGTTAGAGAAGGTACAATTTCCCGAAAAAACAATATTCTGATTAATATTTGGAGTACCATTAGTCCATCCTGAGCCATTCCAATAATTGGTAACTAAACTCGGAACAGTAGCAGGAAGCGAGGCTGTAGAAATACAACCAGTTACCGAATTACTTACAGTAAAAGTATAGGTATTTGGTGTAAGATTTGTAATAACTGTACTCGATCCAGAACCCGAAGTAGTACTCGTGACTGGATTTGTCACTATAGTCCAATTCCCTGAAGGGAGCCCACTTAGGGCAACACTTCCAAAGGGAATTGTACAAGTCGGAGGTGTAACCAATCCGACTATTGGAGCTGTTGGTGTAGAATTAATCGTTATAGATACTGCCTGCGTTGTGCTACAATTCGCATCTGCAATTGTCATTACGCCTGAGTAGGTCCCTCCTACAACATTTGCAGGAACTACAATCGTATTTATATTACCTCCTGTTGGTGAAAAAGCAAAAGAAGTATTGAGCTGATCTGCTAATAAATTAGTATTTGCTGTTGCGTCCCAATCTATACTATACGTTAAGAGAGTTCCTGTAGTTGCAGTATATGTTAATGTTGCATTTTGTGCGCTAGAACTCGTACAAACACTTATAATTGTTCCTGTTGTTGTTATCGTTGGTAAATCATTTACTGTTACAGTAAAACTTGTACCAGAACTAACGCAACCAGCTCCATTTTTAACTATTAATGTACCCGTATAAGTACCTCCTACTGTACCCGCAGGAATGGCAATTGTAATGGGGCTTGCTGATAATGATGCGTTTGTAATCGCTGCAAAAGTATTACTAGGTGAAGTATTCCAAACAATACTATAGGTAGTTGGAGTTCCTGTAGTAGCACTATAAGCCAAAGTGGTATTTTGGGCACTTGTATTGAAACAAACGCTTGCTGTAGCTGCTGATAGGGTTATCGTCGGTAAATCATTTACTGTAACGGAAAAACTTGTACCAGAACTAACACAACCAGCTGCATTTTTAACTGTCAACATACCTGTATAAGTACCTCCTACTGTACCCGCAGGAACAGCAATTGTAATCGGGCTTGCCGATAATGAGGCGTCTGTAACCGCTACAAAAGTATTACTAGGCGAAGCATTCCAGACAATACTATAGGTAGTTGGAGTTTCTGTAGTAGCACTATAAGTTAAAGTAGTGTTTTGGGCACTTACATTAAAACAAATATTTGCTGCTGAAGCAGCTAAGGTAATAGTTGGCAAAGGATTTATAGTTACTGTAGTTGCTACAGAAGTAGCCAAAGAACAAGCTCCACTCAGAACAACTGCCCTAAATTCTGTGGTTGCAGTTAATGCATCAGAAGTATAAATTGTACTGGTATTATTTATATCATTCCATGAAGAAAATGGACTTACAGCATATTGCCACTTAACAACAGATCCTGTATGTCCTGATAATGTTAACAAAGCACTCGTGCTTCCAGAACAAATAGTTGTTCCTCCATTTACTGTTCCTCCAACTGTGGCTTCGGATATTGTTACAGTAGCAGTATTATTAGTCGTTATATTAGACGAACAAGTTCCTGAAGTAAGATTAGTAATTGTTATAGTACTAGAACCTAAAGCAGTCAATCCTGTTGCTGTAAACGTTCCCGTACCTGCTATCCCAACCGTCATATTTGCAGTTAGTCCAGTAGCACTAGGACTACTCCTATTATAAGTAACGACGTAATTACCAACAGGCAACAATACTCCACTCGACGTTACTGATATTGTAGATGTTGTACCTACAGATAAGCACACATTTGTTGCGCTAGTGCCTGTAATATTATAAGTTGGACAAGTATAAGTAATCGATACTTCACCCGCTCCTCCTGTACCTCCAATTTGAGCTGCCCCTAATGCAGAATTTATTGCTCCACCTCCACCTCCACCAGGGGCAGTACCTATATTTCCAGGCGCGGTTCCCAAAATTACACTTGAATTAGCACCTCCTCCGGCACCTCCAGAATTTCCGCCAGCTCCGCCAGCTCCTGAGAAAAGACCTAATGATAATAATGCTGAATTACCTGCACCTCCTGCAACACCAGCTATCCTGGTTGTTCCTGCCGACGCTGCAACTGTACCACCTGCTGTCGCACCTGGTGCAGTTCCTGTATTATTAGCACCTCCTCCTGATCCTCCGACTGCCAAAAATGAAGCTTCAAAACCTGTAATTGTAGAATTCCCTCCCGCTGTACCATTTGCTCCTGTTGTACCAGATGTCTGGCTTGCAACAACCACATTCAAACCTGCTCCAGGAGTAACTGTAAGTACAGAGCTTACATAAGCTCCTCCTCCTCCTCCAGCAGCACCTCTTCCTGCAAGTAAACCAGCACCACTGGCTCCACCTCCAGATCCACCTCCACCCCAAGCCTTAGCGGTAATACTAGTAACACCAGCAGGAACGGTAAATGTACTACTTGTTGTAAATGTGTTTGTGGTCTGTGACCATGAATAAATACTAATAAAACAGAAAAACAAAGATAATTTTATTCTCATAATAGTAGGTTTAATGATAAAAAAATCAACTAACTCTTTGTGATGTTTATGAGTGGTAATAAAAAGATAGCAGTATTAATTGAAGAAATTAATTAATAGCCTATCCTTTTCTCTAAAGGAAAATAAAAATTCCATAACATCCTGGGGCAAAGACAATTATAAAATACATTATTAAATTTAAAGAAAAAAAATCAAACCCAGTTGTAATATTGTTCATATTATCATGCGCTACAACGGTTAAAATTATATTATTATAAAATATTTAACAAAATAACCAGCAATATCACATAAGCAGCATTATTTGTTAATATGTTTTTCAAGAGATTATTCCTAAAATAGACTTTCAAAGCAAAACAATCTTCTGAAAAAAAATTAAAGCTTTACATTTGTTTTTTGTTCAATATTAAAACGACAATAAACGGTATGAAATCAGATTGTACTCCCAAAGAAGCTTTGCAAAAATTAGAGCATTTTTGTGCTTATCAAGAGCGCTGTCATGATGAAGTTGTGTCTAAACTATATAGCCTGAAAATGACTTCTGACGAGATAGACGCTATTGTTGTACAACTTATTACAGACAATTTTCTTAATGAAACCCGCTTTGCCTGTAGTTTTGCCCAAGGAAAACATAGAATAAAGCAATGGGGAAAAATAAGAATCGTAAACGAACTCAAAGCCCGCCATATTACTTCTACCAATATTAATCTTGCTCTCTCAGGAATTAGTAATGAAGAATATATAGAAACATTTGAAAAGTTAGCTCAAAAATGTTGGGATGGCATACATGAAAATAACCCGCTTAAAAAACGCAAAAAATTTTGCGATTATATACTACGTCGAGGCTATGAAAGTAATATGGTATATGAAAAGGTAAAAGAACTGGAAGCCGAAGCAAAATAATTTTCTACTTTATGGAAAAATGACACCCATTTTTAATATTGGCTAAATCTAAACTTAGCTTATTTATTCTACAAATTATATCTATTAAAATTATCTACAAATAATTCAATCGATTTCTTAAATACAAGATCATTTCTAAAAACTCAATTCATATCCATATACCACCATTTACAAGTGATTTACGCTTAAATTAAGCAAATTAATTGTAAGTAAAAGCGCTAAAAAACTAACTTTAGTTGCTCTTTGTCGAGTTTTTAAACACTTTGTCGAAAATTTTGAAAATTTAAATCCTGTTAACAATTTTACCTCGTAAGTAGATGTACTTTTGCGCGTTTAAAAAAAAATGCACCTAAAAAAGCACAAAAAACCTAGCCTACTTATATGAGAAAATTTATACTTTCTTTTTTATTATTACCTTTTTTTGGATTTGGACAAATTGTTGATTTAGTAAAATGAGGTGGTACAACAGTAACAACACCAACTACTATACTTTCTCCTAATGCTGTTAATGCAGGAAATATCACAGCCGGAAAAAATACAACTCTTAACGCAGTTGATTACGAAGGTTTTAAAGCTTATCCGTGGCCCACAAATTTTGTTAAAGATGAAAACAAATACATTCAATTTACAGTTAGCGCAAAGTCTGGTTATAAATTAAAACTTTCTTCTTTTGATTTTACTTATAAAGCTAATCCAAATGTAACACAATATGAAGTTCGCTATTCAAAAGATGATTTCAAAACAAGTACTTTATTATTAAACGAAGCAGCTAGAAGCGAAAAAACAAACAAATCTATAAGTTTAGCCGACATTAGTTTGCAAGATAAAGAGACTTTATACATCCGAATATATGGCTATAAAGTACCTATTAATGGATGGCTTGAGGCACCACTATTTTTAATGAATTCACATACAATTAAAGAGCCTGGTAACACAATTCCAACCATAAAAGGCAGCATAATATCTTATGATAAAAAAGATATTAATGCTAATGATGATAATGCAACTACAGATGAGGGGAGGTCTATAACAATAAATGTATTAAAGAATGATACAAAGGGAACCAGTTCTATTTCAAGTCTATCCATTGCATCCCCACCTTCGCCTACTGAAGGAACAGTAATTATAAATCCTGACAATAGCATTACTTTTCAACCTGCACCTAGTTTTACAGGTAAATCATCATTTACCTATACTATAAAAAACAGTTCTAAATCTTCAACAGGTAAAGTGTTTGTTATTGTTTTACCTCTTTCATCTGGTTTAGTCATTTGGAATGGAGCTTCACAAAAAACGGCTCCAGCTGTTTCTGATTATAATATTACTGCTTCAGACATTACTGTAAACGGAATGAGTTTTGATGCTAATTATGGTAATTTCAGAATCAATTCAATTCCTAGTGCAATAAATTATGATAAATATATTCAATTCAGTCTTGAACCTAAAGAGGGCTATAAAATAACACTATCCGAATTAAAATTTAGGTATAACTCAATAACCAGAAATGGTCCAAGAAAATATCAGGTAAGATTCTCTACAGATAGTTCATTTCCTTCAAACGGAACTATCCTTGCAGATACCAATACGATTTTAGACAAAAACACAGATGTCTCATTAACTTTTCCGAGTGGAACAGTAGCTTTAGAAAACAAACCTGTATATATAAGAATTTATCTTTACGAGGCTCCTCAAAATTATCAGGACTTTCTCTTTATTCACGATAATGGAGGCACATTAGGACCAACAATTGTTGGAATCGTATCAGATGTTAAAACATTAACAGCCATTAGCGATTCTGCCACCACCGAAATGAATCAAGCCATTGATATTCCAATTTTAGACAATGACATAATTGGATCAGAATCGTTGCAAAATATTGAAATTACAAAACAACCACTAAGCACGGAGGGAACAGTAATTATTAGTAGCACTAAGGAGGCTACTTTCACACCTGCTCCAAATTTTACAGGAACAACTTCTTTTACATATACAATTAATAACAAAAAAGTTATTCTTCGGCTACAGTAACTGACTTGTTAAAGAGCCTCTTATCAAAACAGTAATCTGGACTGGCAAGCGTTGGAAAAATGGTTATCCAAATGCCAATACAGACGCTATTATAGAAGGAAACTATGATAGTAAAACAAGACCCCTACAATCATACGAAATATTAGCTAACGTAAATAAATTAGTTATAAAATCAAAAATAAAAGTTACAATCAATGAAGGTGAAACCTTAGTTGTAAATAATAACATTGTTAATGATGGTACTTTAATTATAAAAAATGCAGGCGCATTAGTTCAAACAAACGACAATACAACATATACTGGATCTATAGGTTCGTTTGAGATGGAAAGAATATCAAAGCCAATGTACTCAACTGATTACACTTATTGGTCATCTCCATTAGCTCCCGACTAAAATTTACATTAAAAATGCTATCGCCAAATTTACAGGAAATAGATACTATACTTATAGCACTGACAAAGGATGGGAACTTAATAGTAGTGGCTCATTAGAAATGAAACCTGGATATGGCTATATTGTAAGAGCCCCTTATAATACCAATCTAGACATTAAATTACCATACACAGCAACTTTTATTGGAAAACCAAACAATGGTGTTACAAATGTAGATGTGTTTACTGTTGGAGAATTTACAACCAATCTAATAGGAAATCCATATCCATCAGCATTAAGTGCTGACTTATTTTATGAGCAAAATAAAGCGCTTATAAAAGGAACTTTTTATTTCTGGACACATAATACACGTATAAGCTCTGTAGCTGGTCCAAATGGAGAATATCATTATAGCCCATCTGATTACATTTCATACAATGCTACTGGAGCAACTAGTTCTGGAGATGCAGCATTCTGTTCTACTTGTGGTGGTGAAAAAATGACAGGTAATATTGCTAGTGGTCAAAGTTTCTTTGTACAGGCTAAAAAATCAGGCAAATTAACCTATAATAATGCCATGAGAATTAAAACAAATTCTAAAAACAATGAGTTTTCCAGAGCTTCAAAAACAGAGAAAGAAACGATAACAACTATCGAAAAAAATAGAGTTTGGTTAAATATAAAAAATGAAGCAGGCCTTTACAATGAAACACTTTTAGGATACATAACAGGTGCAACAAATGATTTAGATGAAGCTTATGACGGTCCATCATATTCAGCAGGAACGGCAATCTATTCTATTTTAAATAACGAAAATCTAGTAATCCAAGGTCGTAGCTTACCTTTTGATGAAAACGAGGTCATTCCTTTAGGAATCATTACTGATACTGCTGGCGAATATACTATTGGAATCGAAAGTTTGGATGGTTTTTTCCACGATCAAAAAGTGTTCTTGACTGATAAAACAACCAACATTACAACCAATTTAAAAGATTCTCGCTACCTTTTTAAATCTGAATCAGGAACTTTTAATGATCGATTTTCTTTACGTTTTACTCAAAAAACATTAGGAATTGACAAACCAACATTGGCAGAAAACGGAATCCTAGTTTTTCATCAAAATAAGCAAATTCAGGTTTCTTCAAATGACAAAAAAATCAATTCTATCATTATCTATGATATATTAGGAAAGGTTATATATAAAAAAGACACTATAAATAATACCACATTTAGTACTGGAGAACTAATCGTTCCTAATCAAATTGTAATTGTCAAAGTTAAAACTGAGGACAATTCAATAATTACAAAAAAGATAATTTTGTAATAAAAAAAGAGGTTATTCAGAACTAGCCTGAAAGTCAAAACTAGAAAGATAAGGTTAAGAAGTGATAGATTAATTGTTTTTTATTGATAAGAGAAGTCGTTATATTGAGCGGATTTTCTTATATTAGAAACTAAAAGACTACCCTTGTATTATGTGGGTCGAAGTGGAAACGCTCGACAAATGCCGTGAGAAGCATTAGAACCACTAACGTACAAGGGTTTTATATTCTAAAATTCTCACATTATGAATGCAAAAAACACACCCACTACAAGCTACGACCCTGAAAAACTTATCGAATTTTTTAATAAGGACGTACCTCCTGAATCTATAGCTAAAATAATTCGCAACCTAAACTACGTAATTGCTTTGACCATAATTAGAAGAAATGAAACATTAGAACACCACACAAAAGAATTAGACCACGGGTTATATTGGTTAAATCAACTAGCCGAAATTCTAAACCCACATCTTACTATTGATTAAAAACAAAATAGGCTATCAAAAAAATGATAGCCTATTTTATTATGCTTTTTCTATTAAAATACTTACTGCATTCCCTCCAAAACCTACTGCATTAATTAAAATCTTTTTTATAGGTTTTGTTTGTTTTTGCTCTTCTGCAAAAGGAACTCCAATAAATGTATTGTGCTGCATCATTAAAATTGCCATTTCTACACTCAATATTCCTGAAGCTCCAAAAGTATGTCCGATCTTCCATTTATTGGTAGTAAGCAAAGGAAGCTTAGTTCCATCTGTTGGGTCGAATATTTTTTGGATTGCTCTGTATTCTGTTAAATCCCCTTTATTGTTCCTGGTGCATGCATTACAATTACATCTACATCTTCTGGACTTATTTCTTTTAAAGCCATTTTCATAGATTTTTGAAAACAAGTTGCTTCTGCCGAAATAGATATATTGTGCTCCAAAACTTCTGTAGCATATCCTACTCCAGTAATATAAGCAATCGCATTTTCTTTTTCTCCAGCTTCAAGACAACAAACTGCTGCCCCTTCGCCCAAGACCATCGTATTCTGAGTTTTATTTAAATCAAATGCCAAATTGGGCCATTTATCGGTATTTAAATCTACTCTGGAATAAATTTTTAAAGCGCGCATTTGTGCAATCGTAAAATCGGTCAACGGAGCTTCACTACCTCCTACCAAAAATTTGTCGACCATACCTGCTCTTAACCATGCTACACCATTTAATAAAGCATGTAAGGCTGTAGAGCAAGTAATAGAATGGGAGATTTCTGGGCCAGAACTCTGTAAATCATGCGCTATCCAAGACGATATATTCCCTAATGTAGTTGTTGGCGAAGCCAATGTCTGTGCTTTTCCTGTTTCTAGATATTCCTGATAATGTTTTTCGAATAAATCGGTAGCTCCACGAGAAGAACCAATATTAATTCCAAAAACAGCCTCTGAGTCCCATGCAGAATTTTTTATCGCCTGTCGTGATGCTGCTAAAGCAAACAAAACACTGTTGTCAAGAAATTTATATTTAATATCCGAATTACGAACCTGATCTACAATTTGTTTAGAATCAGCATCAAGTGCAGCAACTGGAGTTTCTTGTTTATCCAATTCCTGCAAAGTAAAACAATGTTTATTACTCAAATAATTCTCCCAAACGTCTTTTGGATTGTTTCCTAAAGGCGAAATAGAAGAAAAGGAAGTAATTGCGATTTTTTTATTCAATGTTCTTATTTTATTAACTGCAAAATTTACAGGATTTTATTTTTAATTAAATTCAAGAAGTCTAAAGTCCTATAATCAAACCATTTCTATAGCTTCTTCTATAATCGAATATACTTTTTCAAGTTGCTCATCACTAATAATATATGGTGGCAAAATGTAAACTATATTCCCAACTGGTCTTAGAATAACTCCTTTATCAATAAAGAAATTATAAAGTTTGGTTCTCATCGATCCGTAATAACTTTCTTCTGAATTAGATTTTATTTCTAATGCAAAAATAACTCCTAACACTCTGGTTGTAACAACTCTTGAATGATTTTTTATTTTATTCTGAAAATTAAGATGCCTTTTGTTTACACGCTCGATATTGTCTTGCATTTCTTGAGTTTGCAACAAATCAATACTTGCCAAAGCTGCGGCGCATCCTGTAGGATTAGCTGTAAAAGTATGTCCATGAAACAATGCTTTATTAATATCGTCATCATAAAAAGCATCAAAAACGTCTTGAGTAAAAGTAGTAATGGCCATCGGAATTGTCCCTCCTGTTAGTGCTTTTGAAAGACACATCATATCAGGTTTTTCAATTAGATAATCCATTGCAAATGTTTTACCAGTTTTACCAAAACCTGTCATCACTTCATCGGCAATTGTAAGAACATTATTTGCTGCACAAATCTTAATTAAAGTTTCTAGTGCTTCTGGCTCATGCATAACCATTCCTGCTGCTCCCTGAACTAATGGTTTAAAAATAAACCCTGCACAATTCTTCTCTTCTATTACTCTTTTTAATGCATCAAAACTCTCTTGCTCTTGTCCTTTTACTGGAGCTGGAATTCGAACTACATCTATAAACATTCCTTGAAATGCCTGTGTGTAAAAAGAAATTCCACTTGCAGCCATCGCAGCAAACGTATCTCCATGAAAAGCATTTTCAAAAGCAATAATCGTAGTACGTTTTTCACCTTTATTAAAAAAATATTGCAAAGCCACTTTTATCGCAACTTTACCGCTGTAGAACCATTATCTGAGAAGAAAATTTTCTGTTGGTTTTTAGGTAAAATTTCAATTAATCTTTCAGCAAGAACAATTGCTGGTTCATGTGTAAATCCGCCAAACAAAACGTGTTCCAGCGTAGTTAACTGTTTGTAAATTGCATCTGCAATAAACCGATTACTATGCCCAAAAGGGTTAACCCACCAAGAGGCAATCGCATCTATATATTCTTTATTATTTTCATCCCAAAGCAACGCTCCTTCTCCTCGAGAAATAGCAATTGGAACTACTGCTGTTTTATGCTGTGTATAAGGATGCCAAAGATATTGGCTGTCTTTCTCTGATAATGTCATTTTGTGAAATGTTTATTTGTAAAAAGTAAAATGTATTTTTTGTAAAATGTATACTGCAAGTTGTGGAATGCATTTTACTTTCCACAAAAAACATTTTACAGTCCTAAAAGATTCTCTCGAAATAAATCGGCGTATTCGCGAATTACATTTTGGTCAAAATAAGGTTCTTCATCAATTCGTCCAATACATTTTACCCCTGTACTATTTAAAATAATAGCTTCAGAAGATTTATTTTCGCTTCCGCTAAAAATAATTCCTGCAATATTTAATTTTCGGCTCTTCAAAGCTTCTATTGTTAGCACTGTATGATTGATGCTTCCTAAATAATGCCTAGAAACCACTATAACTTTAATAATTTGGTTAATTAAATCAATTACAAATTCCTTATTATTTACTTAAAAAACCCTCCTGCCCTTTCAATAACCAAATGATTATCAGTTTGTGGTTCTGTTATCTCATTCAAATCGATAATAACGCCATCAATTTCTGCAGCCAAATGAGGACTTGCAGTGTATTTAATGCGTATGAATTTTTATGAAATTGAGATTTTTTATTCGAAATTTTTGACTGAACTTTTCCTGTATCTGAGTTATCTAAATCACCTGCCTGAATTGGTTTCCAATAATCTGCTTCTAATGCTTCTACGATAATAGCCGAAGCAATTGTTTTACCAACATCGGTAGAAATACCTGTAATAAATAGTTTCATTCCCTTGTTTTTATTGAGTGCAAAAATACCAATAAAAACAAAACCCATCATTACGATGGGTTTATTGTTTTTGATTATTCTTTTTAATCGATCTATAACCTTCTTTATTTCTTTAGCGTATTTGCCATAAAAATAATGTACCCACCACTCCAGTGCCAATCCCATAGACAAAATAGAAAAAGCCACCACTGTAAAAACACTAATTAATTGAGAATTATTAAAATCGGTTATTTGAAATCCTGGTTGTTTTGAAAATTCATTATATAAAAATCCAATTAAGAACAAAACGATAAACGGAGTCAACGCAAATCCAAAAGTTTTATATAATTCCATATTTAACCTAACATCAAAATAGGTTTCATATAAACTGTCTTTTGTACTTAAGGTAATCTTGTTTAATCTTTTATAAAACAAATACAGTAGGTGCTGCCTCCCTAACAACAGGAGCATGTATTAACCTTAGGCATATAACTGAACCAGTAGACTATACACAA
>NZ_JBXBAV010000143.1:0-22610 GCF_056783245.1 Flavobacterium sp. TC780
ATCACCCCTATTGGAATTTTTGCGGCACTGCTTCAATTCAGAACTGCTGCAGGTTATATTAATCCTATTAAAGCATATAGACATGAAATTATGAAGATTGCTAAAATAAGCGGCCCTGTTACCTACCATAGCTGTATCAGAGACCTAAATGATTACGGTTATATAAATTATCTTCCAAAGAGCAATAGAAATCAGAAGCGTATCATTTATTTCACCCTTTAAGAGTTCACTAAAATTCTCCGAAAAAGATAGCAAAGCTGTTTTTAGGAGAAACTTAAGTTAGTTTTTTATCTCACCAGTAGCTATTTTTTTTCCAAAAAAGTTTAGGTGTTTTTTAAAGATATTTCACCACTTTAAGTTTTGTGCCAGAATCGTGGCACATGGAGTTTTTAAATAATAGAAAACCAGCAAAATCAACACCTAGAGAAATTTAGGTTCGAATATATTATATAAACAAAAAAGGCACCCTATTAGAGGTGCCTTTATAAGTTAACTGTGATAGTATGGTTATGCTACGACTACGTTTACTGCGTTTGGACCTTTACGGCCTTCTTCTACGTCATATCGTACTGCATCGTTTTCACGGATGTTTTCCGACAGACCTGAAGCATGAACAAAAACTTCGGCTCCTCCATTATTAGGAGTTATGAATCCGAACCCTTTTTCTTCATTGAAAAATTTTACTGTACCTTCTTGCATTTTAATGTATTTAATTGCTCAAAGATAGCTTTATTAAATTAGAACTGACTGAATTTGAGTTTTTTATTTTATTTTTATAATGGATAGAATTGTGTACCGGGGTTTACCTCAATAAGATATCCTGCTCCTCCTCATGATAAAACGATGAGTTTGTTGGTAATAGAGGCATAGCTACCGCAACAAATCATTTCTGCTACGTTTTAATTATATAGCAGGGACAATAAAAGGTTCTGTCGCATCTGTCAGAATCAAATATAAGAATTTAAGTAATTTAAAAGTTAGCCTGCTAATTTACAAAATGATTTAAACATAGTTATCCCTAAACTAACCATTTGATTCTTTCTCAGCATATTCACAACTTCAATTCCACGCAAGGTTCGTTTGGCCGATTCAAAATTTTTAAAACTTAATCCGTTTTGTATGCGCCACTTGATGAAACTATGGTCCTGTTCGACAATATTGTTGAGATATTTACACTGTCGGATTTTAATCTTTGAGAACGAACATTTGTTATATACTTTGATCGCTCCAGTATTAGAACCGCTTTTATCAATGTTTATTACTCTTGGTCTGCAGTTGTTACTAATTGCTTTAATTAGAAAAGACTGAGCACTCATTCTTTGTCTTTTTATGGTCAGAAGGAAGTCAACCGTATTGCCTGATCTATCTACTGCCCTATATAAATAACACCAAATTCCTTTTACTTTAATATACGTCTCATCCATTCTCCAACTCTTCCTCACTCTGGCTTTTCTATTCTTCATCTCTGCCTCAATGAAAGGCATAAACTTATATACCCAGCGCTGAATCGTAGCATGATCCACAAGCACTCCTGTAATTTTCATTATTTCCTCAACATCACGGTAACTACCTGTAAATCTTAATTTGAAATAAACTACATGAATAATTATGTATTTTGGATAACAATGACCTCTAGTATTCATCTTTTGATCGCTTTAAAATTCTAAAGATAAAAGATATTCCCAGATGCGACAGAACCTAAGTATTTAAGTATTACAAAAATAGTTTTTCACAAGTTTTAAAAAGGATAACCTGCAAATAAATTTGCAGGTTATCCTTTTTAGTCTGTTTCTAAATTTTATGAAAATTGTAAAAATTAGATAAGACTATTGTGGCGCACTAGGCTGTCCTATAACCATCTTTTCTTTAAGAATAAAATCATTTAAAATTCCATCCTAACGTCAAACCAAATGCTACTGGCGTGATTTTATTATTTTGTTCAGTACTGTACAAACCATTCGCTTTTCTATCGGTAGCTGATGTTGGATTGTAACCTACATAAGACTGTTTTTTTTCTTGGTCAAGTATTGTTCCGTATCCATTTTCGAGAAACATCGCTACATATAAAGCATTCTTTTTACCTATATCAAATGTAAATCCGAACTCAAAAAAACTCATTAAAATTCCTTTTGTTTTATATTTTCCATCTGCTGAAAAACTACTTTGTGACCCTATTCCATACTCAGGTAAATTATCAATTGTCAGATTAAAATCAGGGTAATAAGCTGTACCAACTGCCTTATCTGCAGTCGCTTTTATTTTATAACTAACAGGTAAAAAATACTTTACTCCTGCTCTAAAATTAAAATCAATTCCTACATTGATGTTGGTTTTAATTTGTATAAAAAGCGGAATCTGAACGGCATGCAATATTTGTTTTTCTTGATAATTATTCGTTGTAACTTTATAAATAAATGCCGAACCAGCAGCATCTACTTCATAGTTAGTTAGCATGCTCGAATTGGAAATCAAAAACACTTCCTGTTTGTATTGCGACAATTCTAGTCCTGATCCAACTCCGATGTTTTTTGTAAAAGAATATATATATCCTGCTTTTACAGCTCCTCCTATTGTAGTTCCTGCTACTGTTCCTTTTACATTACTTTCAAGAAGGGCCGCTCCTGTTTGTAAACCTACGTAAAATTGAGCACTAGCAACTGTAGAGAATAGAATTAATATAATACTTAGTATGTGTTTACTATTAAATTTCATATATGTTATTTTTACCAGAATAATCCATCCCCATTATAAAGAATGGGGATTTCATACTCTTCTGTTATTTAGTTTCTCACTAAAAGGTTTTTTGAAAACATTTTACCATTTGTCAAAGTGATTATCACGATATAGACCCCTTCAGCATTGGGTGCTTGTAAAGTAGTTTCACCTTCATTAGTTCTTTTCTGATCTACCAACGATCCATTTAAACTAAATACTTCAATACGTGCATTTAGCATTCTGTCAGCCTCTATATTAGTAATCAACCGATAACTTTCATTGCTTCTAACCGGATTAGGGAAAATTTTAACCGTGTCAAATGTTCGCTTTGAAAATATGGTTAATGAGCAGGAACTGATTAAAGTACCGTCTAATTTGGTAGCAACTGCGTGATAAGTTCCATTTAAACCTCCGGTTTCTTTATAATACTGCAAAGTTTGACCTGGAACCAAAACTCCGTCTTTGTACCAAGTATAGAATTTAAATTCTTTTGAACTGTTGTCAAAGAAAATCACATCCTCAAACTGTTGTCTAATTAAATTGGGCTGGCTATATAAAACTGGCAATGATATAGCTTCAGCGGCATTGTAATTGATATTACCCGCTTGCGAAGCCGTAACAGTTGCTGAACCAGGATTGTTAAAGATTAATTCATCATTCGAAATTTCTGCCACATTCAAATTAGAGGAGTTATAACTTATAGATAAACCGCTATTTGAAGTTGCCGTTAAAACGCTTGTAATTTCTCCGTCACAATTCGAAACCAAAGTTTGATTCCAGGTTATTAGCTGATCTGCTTTGGTAATTTCAAAATCTATTCCAGTATATGTAATATCATAGTTGGCACCTGCAGTAAGTGTTCCCTGTGCTATTGCATACGTTCCGACATTCTCTCCAATTGCTCTTTCTAAAACGCCAGTGAAAGTATCATTTCCAACTAAAGCTGGTGCAACTGAGTATGTAAGAGCACGATCGGTTGTTCCGTACACTTTTGTTTGAGAAGCATCTGCCGCTACAGTGATTGGTTTTACTGTAATTTCAAAAGTGTCTGATGTAATCAAAGTTAAAGCATAGTTGGCTCCTGCTGATAAACTTCCAATAGTATAATCGTAATTTCCAACGTTCTCACCATTTGCTCTGTTTAAACTACCGCTAAAAGCATTTCCAGTTAACAAGGTTTCGCTTGCAGTATACATTATAACAGGATCTGCTACTCCGTAAACTTTGTTTTGAGCAGTCTTAGCCGTTACGGTGATTTCTTTTGGTGTAATTTCAAAATCGTTACTTTCGAAAGTAATATTATAATTAGATCCTGCGCTCAAATCTCCTTCTCCAATAGCATAAGAACCTGCATTCTCTCCAATTGCTCTGGATATACTTCCTGTGAAAGTATCAGTTCCTATCAAGGCTGGTAAAACAGTTGATGTCAAAACAGGCTCAACTGAACCATACACTTTTTTTTGAGAAACATCAACAGTTACTGTAATCGGTTTTGCTGTGATAGTATAATCTTCACTTACATAATTAATCCTGTAATTAGATCCTGCACCTAAACTTCCTTGTGCAATTGTATAAGTTCCTACATTTTCTCCAGCTACTCTTTCTAAAGTTCCTGTGAAGGAGTCTCCGCTTTCTAAACCTGGTGCGAATGAATAAGTCAAAGCTGAATCAGCCTCTCCATATACTTTTGTTTGTGAATCAGCAGTAACTGAGATTATTTTGGAAGTAATTTCAAATCTGTCCCAGTATATGTAATGGCATAGTTGTTACCTGCAGTAAGTGTTCCCGTGCTATTGCATACGTTCCGATATTCTCGCCAGTTACTCTTTCTAAAGTACCCAAGATAGTATCATTTCCAACTAAGTCTGGTGAAACTGCGTATGTAAGAGCAGGATCTGCTGCTCCATACACCTTTGTTTGAGAAGCATCAGCCGTTACAGTGATTGGTTTTGCTGTAATTTCAAAATCAGCACCTACATAGTTAAGACTATAATTAGTACCTGCACTCAATGTCCCCTGTGTGATCGCATACGTTCCGATGTTTTCTCCTGCTGCTCTTTGTAAAGTTCCTGTAAATGAATCTCCACTTATCAAGACTGGGTATAAATGTGTAGCTCAAAACGGGTTCAGCATCACCATACACTTTTGTTTGTGAAGCATCGGCTGTTACTGTTATTGATTTAGCAGTAATTTTACCTATTTGTGCCGATAATGTTTGCGCATTTAAACTATAATTTAATGCATCATCACCAGTAATGGACAGGTTATTAACTGTTACCGTTTTATTAGTTCCGATACCATTGGTATCATAACTTCCAATTGAAGGATAATTTAAGCTTACAATATCATGTTCTAAAACTCCGTCGAGTTCAAAATTATCACCAGATAAGGAAGCATCAGTTGAGCCTTCAAAAGTTTTAGTAACATTTCCTACTAACGAAACTTCTATTTCTTTAAGTGTTACTGTTGCTATGTTAGCAATTACAGACGTAGTGCTTAACTCATAGTTTTTAGCATCTGATCCGGAAATCCTTAAATCAGTAATGGTTACTGGTTTATTTACTTGTACATTTTTATTGTTTAACTGCCCCACAACCGGATTAAGTAAGACAACATTATCACCTTCAACAACACCCTGTAAAGCAAAATTAGTAGATTCTAATGCTATAAAAGGGTCAGCGTTATAGGTTTTTGACAGCTGTCCTTGTAATGTAACATCTATAGATTTCGGAATTATGATTAAATCTCCTTCTACTATTTTATCATTATAATTTGGTTTACTGATTACAGCGTATACCTTATATTTGCCCACTACTTTTTGGTTATTGTTTGTATAATTTACAGTTACCTGAGGCGGAAGGGCACCCACTATCGCTATTGATTTTTCAGTTCCATCATACGTAAATGTATCAGATGCTAAAACAAAATCGGTATCTAAATTCCCTTTTAGAATGGTTATTTTCGCAACGAGTTGTTTATCATTATAATTGGTACCTCCATTAATATTTACCGTCACATTATAAGACCCAACATTGACATTGTCATTATTTTCATACGACATTGTAACTCCTTCTGGAAGAATTGCTTCAAGCGATAATCTCTTAGGAGTGCCATCATAAACTGCTTCTTTTTCTAGTAAAAATAGTCCATCTGGCAGATTCGTTTTAGTAATAGTCATTGAAGTTGTTAATTCAAGTAAATTATAGTTATCACTTGAAATTGATACTTTTACGTTACTATAAGTACCCGCATTCTTTTGGATATTTGAATATACTACATTTACCCCTTCTGGTAGCATTCCAGATACCTCCGGATGTTTATCATAACCATCATAAACAAACGATCTTTCATTAAATGAAATATCTGAGAGGTCTTTTTTGTTAATGGTGAGTGTATTAGATATTGTAATATCATTGTAATATTCACCTCCGTTGATTAAGGCATTAACAACATATTGTCCTGCATTAATTTGTCCATTACCTTCATACAATACACTGGCTCCTGCAGGTAAACCTATAACGTTAAGATATTTTGCAGCACCATCATATGTATATGTTTTTGGTTCTAAAGTAGCGGTGAAATCTCCTTTTTCAACTGTTAGTATAAAACTGTTAGTTGCAGAAGCATATGTTTCATTTCCACTTTGAGTCACAGTTATCGTAGTTTGACCAACCCCTACAATATGAATTTTATTATCTTTTGTTATGTAAGCCACATTTTTATTATCACTACTATAGGCAAGCGATAACAAGCCACTTGATGCGCTTCCTATTACAAAGTCAGCATCAGTATATTTTTTAGTGACATCATCAACATTAATCGTCTGTACTATTTTGGACTCATAACAACCCATATCTATAGTGGTGTTAAGAAAACGATTGGTATTTGCAATATCTTTATTACCTCCAATTCCTGCATCATATAGGGAGTTATCGCCTTTGTTGATCGCTAGGGACGTAGATTTTAAATTAAAATTATTTATAAATATATCAATAAAATCAGCAGGTATTGCATAGAAATTATTAGCTAATGTCATTGCGGTATATTGAGACTTAGCCCTAGACAGTAATGAGTTTTTAATTGTAACTGTACCTCCTGTCCTTTCAATATCAGTAATATTGGGGTTATTTTGAAAAACAGTATTAAGCACTTCTAAATTAGAAGTCCCATCAGTAAAAATATGGGGTGAGTCACCATCAATATCTCCAAAAGTAGTATTAACAATTTTTGCATTGGAATTATATATACCCATTGAGGAACCTATTGCACCATGGTGATAAGCTGAATTACCGTAAAAGAGTGTATTATATAATATAACATTAGAATTATCTGTAATGTAAACAGCACCAGCTCGATGTCCCGCAGAGTTCTCGGCGATAATACAGTTTTTTATAGTAATGTTTGAATTATCTGCACGTATCGCTCCTCCATATTCTCTAGTAATATACTTTCCGTTTACTAGTAAACTACCTTCTGCTGCATGTGCTGCACTCGCTGCTGCACCTTTTGATATAGTAAAACCATCTATCTCATAATTACCAGTTGAATTAACAACAGTAATTATATGATTAATTATAGACTGACCGTCCAAAATAGTTTTGTTTTCTGAAATACGTCTGTCGGCAAGAGTCTCATTGGCAATACTTCCATCAAAGCCTCCATAAAGTTTTATTCCATCAAATAATAAAAAGCTATTATCTCTGCCTTCATCAATAAAATTAGAATTATCTCTTAAACTGTATTTTGGAGTGTAGGTTCCTTTTGCCACATAGATCTTATTTACCGTGCCCGCTACATGACTATTAAGTATGCTAGCATGTTTTAGAGCTAAAGACAAATCATCTAAAGCGAGTTCCCAGGTAGAACCATCACCTCCTACAGTACCTTGTTTCACATAGAGTATATTGTTTTTGAGGGTAGTATTAGGTAAAATTTTTAAAGTTCCTGGCTCGTATGTTATGTTATAATTGACACCAGACAATCCGGCTGGCATAATACCATTCGTGTAAACTCCAATTTCTGATTTACTTACGGCACTACCCGAATAAGTTACTGACCCTGTCAATTTCGACCTATCATCACCGTAAACAAAACCAGTATAACTTACATCATAATTTACCGCTGGAAAAAGTAAGTTATTCGCAAGTTTACTCTTATCGTTTGCTCTTACTATCAGAGTTGCTTTTTCTACCGTTAAAACGAAGGTAGTAACTGTAGGAGCATACTCTTCATTACCGCTTTGAGCAACTGTAATTGTTGTAGTTCCTGCCGTAAGAATATGAATTTGCCCCGAAACAATAGTTGCGACTGTAGCATTACTACTACTATTATACGATAGTGGCAAATTACTATTTACTGTAATAGTTGGATGAATAAAGTCTACGTCACCATAAGTCTTTGTTAAATTACTGGCTGTAATATTTTGAGTTTTGCGTAATTCTTCTGCACCAATATCAATAGTTCCTGCAAAACGATTATGTCCCTTAATATCGTAAACTGAAAGACTATTAAATGTGTAATACGAAGCACTTCCTTTGTCTTTTGCAAAACTATCTACTTTCAGCGCTGTAGTATTTCCTTCAAAAATATCACCTAAAGCAACAACGGTTTGGCTATTATTATAAATACCTTGTCCTATGTTATCATCTCGTTGAACAATACTATTGTATGCTGTGATGCCGCTGGAAACTCCTTTGTTATTATTCATATATATGGAGTTGTACAAAGTGGTTGTAGAGCTACCGTCATTTGCAATAGCAGGAGCATTAGAATTGTTTAAAGATTTAGAATAATTAAAATAGATTGTACTATTTATATAGCTTTGGATTACTATTTGAACCATTGTACATAGCCGCGCCAAAGCCTAATTGATTCTACTTCGTTCTACTCCAACTGTATTATTTTGAATAATACAGTTTATAAATACCGGACTACTGTTTTCATTATATATTCCTCCGCCACGTGTCGAAATATTAAAACTAAAGGGTACAATGCATTATCTTTAATTATACAATTTATTATAGTAGGAGAACTGTTTTTATTATAAATTCCTCCCCCTGAACCTAAGTTAGACGAATTAGAACCTCCTATTGTGAATCCATCGATAACATCTGCATTTGTTAATCCATTATCATTATTTGATATTACACTAATTGCATTGCTTCCAGGATGCAGTACACTTTGACCAAATTTCCTTTTATGCGAAAGTGCTTCAATGCCATTTTCAGGATCGAAACCACCATATATACTCACTCCTTTAAACATGGTGAAAGACTGTTCAGTATTAGATGAATATGACCCTACAGATACAAATATTTTTGTTGCTATAGTTGTTTGATTTCTATTAATTATTCTTACAATATCCAACGCATCTCTAAGCTCTCCTAAGGCATTATTCCAAGATGTGCCGTTACCCGTAGCCCCTTTTTTAACGTATAGCGTGCCATCAATTAATGTTATATCTGGATTAATTGTTAAAGAACCCTTTGCATAAACAATTTCATACTTTGCAGATGTATAACCCGAAGGAATTATTGTATAATTAAGACCACTCGTAGTTGCAGTAGTAGCAGAGCCGCTGAATACCAAATTTCCACTTAAACTATTTTGTGGTGTATCTCCTGAAACAAATCCGGTGTACGAAACAGAGAACCCACTAAATACTGTATTATCTTGCACTTTAAATTTATCATCAGCTTTTACAGTTAAGATTTTTTTTCCTACGGTTAATGTGAAAGTGGCAGTAACAGCATCGTATTCGTTATCATTTCCGGATTGATTGACTGTAATAATAGCAGTTCCAACATTTACTATTTTGATTTTACCATTTTCTATTATAGCCACAGTATTGTCACTAGAAGCGGTAAATTCCAGTGGCAATCCGCTTGATGCGGTTCCGTGTATGAACGGTTCATCTCCATATGCTTTTGTAATAGCACTAGCGGTTATTGTTTGAGGTCTAATTTTCTCGAATGCCCCTACATCAACATTAGAATCGATAATACGAGTTTTACCTGTTAAATCTTTGGCAGGTAAAGTTATGTTGGCTGGAGTATTATCTCCACCATTTATAGCAGAACTACCTGTTATTAAAGAATAACTCACGTCAAAAACAGGAGTACTGCTGGTAATATTATTTATACCCTGAATTAAACTATTTTCATAAGCAGGACTACTGCTATCGTTAACAATATTTGAGGTGTTCTTCACACTAACAGAATTTATAATTCTAAGAAGAACCATTTGTATTATACAATGCTGCCCCTTGTGCGCCTGTATTATCAGCTATTGTTGCATTGAGTATCGTAGGTAAGGATGCATTGTTGTACATAGAGGCTCCGTTAGCCGCATTATTACTGATAACCAAACAGTTAATCCATGTTGTATTAGCATTTTCATTGTATACGCCACCCCCATTAACACTAGCGGTATTAGATTTTATAATACAATTTTCAAATTTTGCAGCTACTTTTTTATTATATACACCACCCCCATTATTTGCATTACCGTTTGTAATGGTAAAACCGTTTAAAACAGCAGTACTGGTTAAGCTATTGTCATCATTTTTAATTACTGGGGCATTATTACCTCTTAAGATACTTCCTCCGATGACATCACCTGTAATTCGTTGATGTGTCAAGTTTGTGATTGCATTATCAGGATCAAAACCTCCATAAATCTCTACGTCTTTAGGCATTACATAGGACTTCCCTGAGGCCAATTGATAGGTTCCTTTAGTTACAAATATTTTTTTAACTTTCTTAGGATCACTATCAGCAGTATGAACGGAGTTAATATTAGAAGCTCTTATTAAAGCAAGCTCTAAATTATTCAAGGCACTACTCCAGGAAGAACCATCACCTCTTCCGTTTTGCTTTACATATAAAATGTTATCTGTTAATATTAAATTCGATTTAATTTCTAAGGTTGCTTCTTCATACAAAACAGTGTATTTACTAGAAGTAATTCCCTGAGGAATAATTCTGTAAATTCCCGGTTCAGTAGCTGTAGTTGCATCACCGTTGAAGGATATAGAACCGGATATACTATTCGATTGATTATCTCCCGACTCAAAGCCAGAATAAGTTATGTTATAATTATTATTTCCATAAACACTTCCATCGTATACCTTCACTTTATTGACAGCTTTTATTACGAGTGGTATTTTGGTTACATTAACCACAATTTTAGTTCTGGCACTTTCACAATTATTAGCGCTGGTTTGGCTAACCCAATAAGTGGCCGAATTTTCGGTGGACATATTTAGAGATGGAATTGCTGCTAGTGCTTTTCCACCTACTTCCTGCGTATACCATTTTAAATTACTGCCATTTATCACAATTTTAGCTCCAGGCTGACCAATTATAAAATTTTGTGGAGATACTGCAGTTGGTGCCTCTGTAGAATTTATAGATACTACAACGCTTGCTCTGTCGCTTTCACAACCATTAACAATTTGACTTGCATAATAAGTGTTACCAGAAATTAAAGTTGTATTACTGGCTAATGAACTACCTCCTGATGGCTGACTGTACCATTTTACATTGACACCGGTTACTAATAAATCATTTACGATGACATCCTGACTGCAAAAAGATTGCATTGAAGCAACGGTTGGCATGATTTTACCGGAAACACCTAATTCATTTTCGTATGCACCAATATCAATTGTACTTACTTTTCTATTTTGACCTGCAAAATCGGTGTTGGCATAATCACTGGCGTATAAGAAATTATTACCTCTGTTTATGATAGGACTACATCCTGTGAGATTAAAATTATTATTAGCAACATCAGTAAAATACACGTTGGTTTCACGTATGTTATTATTTTTATTTACAAATCTATTCTCATAATCATTCTTAAAAGAATTATTTCGAACATCAATCGCAGTACTGGAACCACCAAGCTCCTCTAAAATATTGTTATACACCTTAGCAGATCTGCCAGCCATATAAATACCATATCCACCTTCATTCCAAACAGTATTATTTACAAATTCAACTGTAGAATCTAGATATAGAATAGCGGTATAGTTTTCGTTTTTGGTAAAAATATTGTTATATAATTTATTTACCCCATCAAATGCAGAAATGACACTACCTGTTTGTGTCGCAGTGTCGACTCCCGTATTGCTCCTAACAGTATTACTAAAAAAGTGGTTAGTTCCGGAACTTTCAAAATCTACTACAGCTCCAAAATTGGAGCGATTTCTTGTAAATAAATTATTGTGCACATTTGCTGTAATTGTATTACTTAATAATATTCCGCCACCTCTCTCAACAGCGCTGTTATTATCAAAAGTATTGTTGTTGATCGTTAACGTATTATTAGCCAAGGAAACAGCATATAGTGCTCCACCGTATTTATTTGAACTATTAGTATCAAAAGTATTACCATTAATAACTGAATTAACTGTATACGTTTCAAAATAAATGCCTCCTCCTTGTTTGGCAGCGGTATTTCTTGTGAATGTATTAGTAGAAATCTGAACATTATTGTCTTTGATAGACGTTATAGCACCACCTATTCCAGAAACAGAGAATGCATTAGATTGTGTAACACTATTTTCTGTAAATCTATTGCCACTAATTGTAACAATATTTTTATTTTCAGATAAACATATAGCTCCTCCTAACCACGAGGTACTCCCAGAAACGGTATTATTTACAAATTTAACACCATTTGTCTCCATTACCAGCAAAGCACCGCCTAAACCTTTAAGTGCATTGTTGTTATTAAAAGTATTTCCTTGAATCTGAGCATCTATAACCCTAAGAAGCATAATTGCTCCTCCTCCTCCAAAAGCTGTATCTTTAGAGTCCATTAAAGAACTATTTCCTGTGAATGTAGAATTAGTTACCTTAAGATTCCTGATTTTATCATCTGCATAAATAGCACCTCCATAATCTGCACTATTATTCGTAAATGTACAGTTATCAATGTTTCTTATTTGTGCAAGATCCTGGGTCACATGCTCTATATAAATAGCACCTCCATATCTATAAGGTTGCTTAACTTTTGCCGTGTTATTACCAACAAATGAAACATTTTTAAGATTTAATGATCTTCCGCCCAAGTCGGCAATAGCGGCTCCCATATTTGAAGTATTATCAGTAAAATTACCGCCTGTAATTGTTAAATAACTTTTACTGGCAGTTATGGCTCCTCCATGGTCATCAGATCTGTTATTGATGAAATTACAGTTCGTCAGTGTGGCGTGGGCCTCATCTTGTAAACTGATAGCAGCACCATAATCGCCACTATTATTTCTAAAGGTTACGTCATTTAAGGTTAAAACTCCTTTAACATTCAAAATCCCCCCTCCATTACTTTTAGGGTAAGATGTATTTAATATTTCTGTCGTTCGTATATTACCTCCTGGAACAGACATAACCCCAGGTAAGCCTGGCTTTCCTAAAAGTTGCAAACCCATAGAAGTATAGTTGTAATAAGGACTTTCGGACATGGATACAAACCAGTCTGGGTAACTGTCCTGAATTTTATCGTTAGCAGACATACCTTTCGTTACTTCTGATATCATGTAATATTCAATTAAATCACACTTTCCGTCACTAATGGTTAAGCCGTCTAAGTAATAATTCTCATTCGCCTCAAGAGCATGAATAAGTACCACATGATGCGCATATTTTCCACCACCTAAATTACCACTAAGAATAGTTTCATTTCCTGTGAAATTTCTTTGTGAAAGACTGGTTTCGTTACCACTAAAACCTCCATATAATTTTACATCCTTTTTTAAACCAAAAGTGTTATTCCTATCCTGTGTATTTTTGTTAGGCGCTAAAGCTATTTTAGGAGTGTATGTTCCTTTAGCGATCCATATTTGTGTATCAGCGCTAGATGAACTAATCATTTTCTGTAAGTTCTCAGAAGCGTTACCCCATGAACTTCCATCTTTATTTCCAGAACCATTTACCGTTACATATTTTATTGTTTGAGATTGCAATAAAATAGTAAATAAAAAGAAACTAATTAAAAGTGGGTATCTGGATAGAGTGAGTTGCTTTTTAAAAAGTTTAAGAGTTTTAGTTTTCTGTAAATAAAGATACCATACAAAGACTAAAGACTTCAAAGTCAACAAGTATTTTTTTTCCATAAAAAAGTAAGTAATAAAATTGATTTATATAATTTAGGTAATTTTGAACCTATTTTGACAGGGTTAGTTCAAGCTTTAGATTCTTGAGACATTTAATGAAAAGGCAATTTTTTCATAAACTTGATATTTATATTTGTTCGTTACTTAATGTAGCTTGGAAATTTAAAAATAACGCTACCATTACAAAGTTTAAATATTTGATTTTTTGTAAACTCATAAGTCTGTCTGGTTTTCATTTTAAATATTCCTTTATCTCACCTTAATGTTTTCCCAGAAGCTTTAAAAGAAGTCACAGAATCGCCAATATCTTCAAAACATGAAATATTTGGTTTTTGAGAAATTATAGATGAACTAAAGAGCATCAAAAATAACGGTAAGTAGATTTTTTTCAAGTAGGATTTAATTTATTTCGTTTATACAAATGAGATCAAAAAAGAACAGCTCAATCTAAGTTCAAAATTATATATATCTTCATTATAAGCCTATTTAAGGGGGTGGACAAAAAAGAGACATTTTTAAACGGTACTAATTTTTAGTCAACAAGCTGTCTTTTCAACAAAGAATGAGTATGCAAGTATCTAAATTTTGTATTTTTGTGCTTTTGTAACTTATTAAGCCCCCCTGCATGACTTCTTTTACAAAAACAAATAGCTTGTTTTATGTGTTATTTGTATTCCTTTTTTTATAAAAGGGCATTCTCAAAAACGATTAGATACTTCTACGGATTTAAATAAAAATATTGCAACAATTATCATTCAAGAACAAGGAAGCAACTTTAAAAAAGACACTTTAGAACTTAAAAGAAGATTAGCATTTTTAAAACTATCTTCAAGTAAAAGATTTCATGTTTTATACGATGCTTTGTTAGCAAACGGTTATTCATCTTTTTTTGACAGAATTAATAATAGAAGTAATCGCTATTTTTTAAAATCAATTCAAGAAGCTCAAAAACTAAAAGATCCTGCACTCCTTGTCTGGACACAATTAAATTATGCTAAATACTTGTATTTTTATTGTGAGATAGATAAACTAATTCCAATTGTACTCAAGACAATTGAAGATACGAAGAAACTGAATCCTACTGAAATTATTTTACCAGAGGATACTTTTAAATTTTTTGGTTACATCATGTTTACCGTAGAAGATGATTCTGCTATTGATTTTTTAAAAAAATCAATACAGTACACTAAAACGGCTTCTTCAGAATCTGCCGGTGTTTTGAATGCAATTGGCAACTGTTATCTTAGAAATAAAGATTTAGCAAATGCCATGCGATACTTTAATAAATCTGAAGCCGTCGCATTAAAAATAGGTGACACTATCAGGTATGCAAAAATCTTAGGTGATAAAGCACTAATATATGAAAAAAAAGGAAATCTAAAAACAGCTGCAGATTTTTTAAAACAAGATATTGCTTATTCTCAAAAGTTTAAAATTGATAAGAATGAGATGTATGCTTCAATTTTATTAGCTAAAATTCTTTTAAAGCTGAAAGATACAACTGAAACTAAAAAAAATCTTGAAAAGGCTGGAGAAATTGCAAGTTCTAAATCGTATTACAGGAGCTCATTAAAAGAAGTAATTGAATTAAAACTTATTATTTTAAATGGCAAAAATCCTGAAAAAGAATTACTGTTAAGACGCCAGCTTAAGCAAATTGAAGAATATTTACTTCAAACAAATGGCAACACCGTACTGCGAAGATCTAATTGGATTATTCAGAAAAAAAAATATGAAAGTGAAACTGAAAAAATTCGATTGCAATTAGAACAGGGAGAAAAAACAAAGAAAATTTATATTCTAATTTTAGTATTAACTATTGTATTATGTTTGATTGTCTATATTGTTTTAAACAAAAAATTAAAGGTAAAAAGAATAAAAATTGAAAATGACAGATTATTTTTTGAAAAGAAGCTTAACGATGTTAGTTCAAATGTAAACACTTATGTTGAGTACCTTAAGAACAAGAATAAACAGATATCAATCCTGGAAAATGAACTTGAAGAAGTTAAGAGCGCTGCTTCAAAACATTTAGAAGAAGAAAAAGGAAAACTCCAGGAAATATTAAATTCTCATCTAATGACTGATGAAAATTGGAGTGCTTTTAAGCAGGAGTTCAAAAAACAACACCGTGAATTTTATGAATCTTTAACAGAAAATTTCCCTGAACTAAAAGAATCTAATCTAAAAATAATAATGCTCCAAAAATTAGAATTTACTAATTATGAAATGTCAACTTTACTTGGTATAACTATTGAAGCTGTTAAAAAAAGTAAACAGCGATTGAAAAAAAAATTAGGTGATAAGCATGATTTATTATTTGAAATAATTGGGAATAATCATTAGAATTATGCTAAAAAATGTTGTTTAATATAATTTGGGTTCTGTCGCATCTATTTTATTAAACCATGATTAATTGTGGTTCTATCGCATCTGTCAGAAACAAATATAAGAATTTAAGTAATTTAAAAGTTAGCCTGCTAATTTACAGAATGACTTAAACATAGATATCCCTGGACTAACCATCTGATTCTTTCTCAGCATATACACAACTTCAATTCCACTCAAGGTTCTTCTGGCCGATTCAAAACTTTTAAAACCTAATGCGTTTTGTATGCGCCATTTGATAAAACGATGATCCTGTTTTACCATATTGTTGAGATATTTACACTCTCGGATTTTAATCTTTGAGAACGAACGTTTGTTATATACTTTGATCGCTGCAATATTAGAACCGCTTTTATCAATGTTTATTACTCTTGGTCTACAGTTGTTACTAATTGCTTTAATTAGAAAATACTGAGCACTCATTCTCTGTCTTTTTCTGGTCAAAAGAAAGTCTACTGTATTGCCTAATTTATCTACTGCTCTATATAAATAACACCAAATACCTTTTACTTTGATATAGGTCTCATCTAATCTCCAGCTCCCTCCCACGCTACCCTTTCTCTGCTTGATCTCCGAGGCAAGCAAAGGTGTAAACTTATAAACCCACCCTTGAATGGTAGCATGATCAACATGTCACCCCGCATTTTCATGATCTCTTGAGCATCCCGGTAACTTAATGTAAACCTACCCTTAAAATATATTACCTGTAATATATTTTAAGGGTAGCAATGACCTTTCATATTCATTTTCGATGAGTTTAAATTCCAAAGATAAAAGCTATTCTCAAATGCAACAGAACCTAATTTTCATTGTCGATAGAAATTAAATAGCAACTTCAGGAAATCTTCTCTCACACCAAAAATCTATTATTTGATAATAATATTTTTTTTATTAAAATTCATCTACCCTGGCCAGCTTTCTGCTGGAATACGTATTGTTGAGATATCCGTAAAACAATATTTTCAATAACATCTTAGGATGATAGCTGGATCTTCCCTGCCTTTAAACTATGGTATAATATCGGAAAATTCTAGCTGTTCAACAACGCTGTCAATTAATCTGGCAGCATGATTCTCTGGGATCAGATCATTTAAATTCAATGGAAAAAGATCTTGCTGATGAACCCAATGTGGTTTAAAAACTAGCTGCATGATCATTGATTGTAGTACTTAAATTAAGTAAAACCAATGTAAAAAACAAAAAAAACTGTCCGAAATTTACTTTTCGGACAGCCTCTTCTTTTTTGTGGTGTTTAGGACGCTATTGATCCTTAACCGATTCATTGCAATTGAGGAAGGGTTATTTTACTGCTATAGCTTCCAGCTCCACTGTTAGTGTTTCAAAAAGACCTTTTACCTCTAACAAAGTCATCGTGAGTTTGATGTCGTTTTTGGCGATCCACTCCTGAAGGATAGGGAACTGGGGCCAAAGATCAGCAGCTGAGATGGTGTAGATCTTTAAGTGCACAATATTTTTGCAGTCGTAACCAGCCTCGCGGATGACTTGTTCCAGATTTTGTATGGCTCCAGTCAATTGTGTTTTCATGTCGCCAGTACTCGATTTTCCATCAGCGCTGATTGCTGTTTGTCCTGAAACGTAGAGTGTACCTTGTGTTTGTGTTACTTCTACAGCTTGTACAAAACTGAGTTGATCTTGCCATTTCCAGGGATTGGTGATTTTCTTTTCCATTCTTTTTTTGGATTTTCTGTTGCCATGGATTGTCCATGGTTGTATTTAATTAATGATCCAAAATTACATGGAATGCAGGGATTTTGAAGATGACATTACTCACGATTATGGTGTGAGGTTTGTCACACCAGGTCACTTTGTTCGGTTAACGGGAAAATCTGCTCAGGGTTTCTCTGGACACGCCCAGATAGGCAGCAATCAGTGATTTTGGGACGCGATGAAATAAAGTAGGATATCGTTTAAGCAATTGCTCATAGCGTTCTTTTGCATTAGAGGTAATCAGCGACAATATGCGTCGCTGTGCTCCAATATAACCAAAACTCGATTTCTCGAGGAAGAAACGTTCCATCTTTTGAAGGCCATCACATAGCTTTCGGTAATTTTCGAAGGAAAGGCCGAGCACTTCTGTGTCTTCCAAACATTCCAAGGATAGGGTTGCTTCAGTCTGCGTGTAAAAGGCATAATAATCACTTTCCCACCAATCTTCCATTGCAAAGGAAATGATGTGTTCTTTTCCCGAATCATCTGTATGAACCAATTTTAAAAGCCCCGATACTACAAAGTAAGAATATTTCACCTGATCGCCCTTCTGGATAATAAACTGGTGTTTCTTAAACTTCTTGATCATAAAATGAGTCGATATAAAGGCAAATTCCTCATCACTGAGTGGTACTACTTTTTCTATATGTTCTCTTAGTTTTTCCTCCATAAAATGCCTTCTATTTTTCTAACAGCCCGTCTAAAAACATTGCCTCTTGCTAAAATACAAACAATAAACTCAATAAAAGGCAGTGCCATAAGACCTCAGTTTGCTTCTGAATTTAAGCCAAAACAAAAGTACAAAAAAAATAGGAGTGCTAATGAAGTAGATCAAAATCAAGGTAAAGGTCTGGACAAAAGAAGCCGGATAATGATCCGGAGTAATGTTTCAGATTACGAATTCTAAAACCCAGCTTAAAAATGTAGTGAAATAGAAAAGTAAAATTTTGACCCCCCTTTACCTCCTAATTGATGTCCTTGCGCGTAACTCAAAGATATTGTTACTAAAAGACAAAATGCAAAAAGTTTTTTCATAATTCTGATTTTTAAATACTACCAGATACACAACACTCAATGGGAATTATTTTGGTTCTGTCGCATCTGTCAGAATCAAATATAAGAATTTAAGTAATTTAAAAGTTAGCCTGCCAATTTACAGAATGATTTAAACATAGTTATCCCTGGTCTAACCATCTGATTCTTTCTCAGCATATGCACAACTTCAATTCCGCTCAATGTTCGCCTAGCCGATTCAAAACTTTTAAAGCCTAATGCGTTTTGTATGCGCCATTTGATAAAACGATGATCCTGTTCGACAATATTGTTGAGATATTTACACTGTCGGATTTTAATATTTGACAACGAACGTTTGTTATATACTTTGATCGCTGCAGTATTAGAACCGCTTTTATCAATGTTTATTACTCTTGGCCTGCAATTATTACTAATTGCTTTAATTAGAAAATGACTGAGCACTGATTCTCTGTCTTTTTCTGGTCAAAAGAAAGTCTACTGTATTGCCTAATTTATCTACTGCTCTATATAAATAACACCAAATACCTTTTACTTTGATATAGGTCCCATCTAATCTCCAGCTCCCTCCCACGCTGCCTTTTCTCTTCTTCATCTCTGACTCAAGCAAAGGTGTAAACTTATAAACCCAGCGCTGAATCGTAGCATGATCCACAAGCACTCCTCTAATTTTCATTATTTCCTCAACATCACGGTAACTAAGTCTAAATCTTAATTTGAAATATACTGCCCTGAAGAATTATGTATTTTGGATAACAATGACCTCTAGTATTCATTTTTTGATCGCTTTAAAATTCTAAAGATAAAAGTTATTCCCAGATGCGACAGAACCAAGCAATTACATTTAGGCTAAGTTTTATAACCATATAAATATTTTGTCATACAAAAAAGCTTAGTGAGAAGAAAAATTATATCCGAAGGTAAAGACTAGGAATTAATAAAAGCACTGGGCAATTGGATTTGGAGAGAGCAGGTTTGGTAGTATTAAATTCTTAGGAGCTTTTGAAATTCTTTATTTCAAGAATTGGCTTCTCGTGGAATTTTTTATCACTTCATAAAATAGAATTTCTCCTTATTTTTAAAATTACAGTATTTATTGGTTTATATTAAATGTATTAATCAATTTTAATTCTCTGATAAATGTAAAAGCATTACTTTTGTTTAATGTTATTTAATAACCATTAAACAAAACACATGATAAAGCCAATCATTGTACAAATCGATAAGGCAGTATTGAATGAAGTTCAGATCGATAGAATTATAGAAATGGCATGGGAAGACCGAACACCTTTTGATGCGATAAAATTTCAATTTAATCTATCGAAGCCGATGTGAAAGCTTTGATGAAAAAAGAGCTAAAATTCAGCAGTTATAAATTGTGGCGTGAAAGGGTTGAAAACTGCAAAACAAAACACGCTGCAAAGAGAGCCCGAAGGAATTGACAGGTTTAAATGTACCAGGCAAAGATCGATTTCAAGTGATAAAATCTCTAAGCGTTAATAAAAATATTCGACGAACTCATCAAAAAAAATAAACCCGATAATGTAGTATTTTCTGAGCAGCATGGTTATAATGCAAAGCTATTGCCTTATCCTACAAGTGTTGGTGCACACAGGTGGTAATCAAAACAGATGATTTATCAGGCTGGAAAAATACAGGCATAAATAAGGTAAACAAAGAATTTGAAAGTAAATTCAATCAGCTGAAAAAGCAATACCAGGAATTCATCCAGGAATTCCAGTGGAATGAATTGCTGTACAATGCCAGATTTTCTTTGAACCCATTGTCGGTGAAATATACCACTTATACAAAGATGATGCAGACAATTCTAATTTTCTCTCCAGCTAACAACCAAAAATGGAATAAGGACATTATTGGGGCGTTCAGACTTAACAGTGATAAAAAATGGATTATCATTGATTTGAAAAGTTCCATTTTTTAGTAAAACTCCAAGATAATGAAAAACATAATAAATTTTAAAACCAGTGATCTGGAAAAAATGGAAAAACAGAATGCTGTGCATTTAATAAACAGTTTAGGCGGTTTTAAAAGTGTGGCTTTGGTTGGCACTTCTGATAGTGAGGGAAAGACCAATTTATCGATTTTTAGTTCTTTTTTTCATATTGGAGCCAATCCGCCATTAATAGGCATGATTTTTCGCCCAAGTCCACCGGAGCGGGACACTATGAGAAATATTATAGATACAGGATTCTATACCATTAATCATATCAACGAACAGATCTACAAGAAGGCACATCAGACATCAGCGAGATATAGCAGAGAAATTTCAGAATTTGATGCTGCGGGACTCACTGCAGAATATAAAAATAACTTCTCAGCTCCTTTTGTGCTTCAAAGCAATATACAGTTAGGCATTGAATTTAAAGAAAAAATAGATATTTCGATCAATAATACCACTATGATTATCGGTGAAATAGTCCAGATTTTTATTCCCGAAGACTGCTTGTCTGATGATGGTTTTGTCAATTTAGAAAAAGCAGGTACCCTTACCTGTTCTGGCTGGACAGCTATCATAAAACCCTGCAATTAGACCGGTTAAGCTATGCAAAGCCTGATAAGAAAATTACATCATTACTTAAAAGTTGAATAAAAAAAAGATAAATATTATCTGGTTCAAACGTGATCTTCGTTTTACAAGATACACGACCCTCTTTTTATGGCACAACAGGAAAATATTCCTGTTCTTTTGGTTTATTTTTTTGAGCCCTCAGTAATGGCTTGTGATGATTCTGATGTACGTCATTGGCGCTTTGTTTATGAATCCTTACAGGAAATGCAGTCTAAATTAAAGTCAATTGACACGCAGATTTATTATTTTCATAACGAAGTTTCAACTGTTTTTGAGCACCTATGCAGTCTTTATAATATTCAAAGTGTGTTTTCGCATCAGGAAATGGCAATAAGGTTACTTTTGACAGGGATATTGTCATGGAGTCTTTTTTGATAATCATAGCATTCTTTGGAAACAGTTCCAGCTCCCATGGTGTAATTAGAAAGCTAAAGTCAAGTGAATATTGGGATAAGCCCTGGGGAGAAACAATGCGCGCAACTCCGAAAATGATTGAGCTGAATGCTTATAAATTTGAAAATTTAGATCCTGATTTTTATCAAAAACTAAAAGGAAGATTATTTCGAATGAAATTACAAACCGAAATAAAAATTCTTCAACAGGGCGGCGAATATTCGGCCTGGCGGTATTTGGAAAGTTTTGCAAAAGAGAGGCACGTAAATTGCAGCCGACACATCTCCACACCCGTTTAAGCCGAAAAGGCTGCAGCCGTTTATCTCCCTATTTAACTTACGGAAACATAAGTATGCGAATGGTCTATCAATATACCAATGAGTTTTATCAAACATCACCCAATAAAAGGCCATTCTTAATTTTGTTTTCCAGGCTGCATTCGGCATTGCCATTTTATGCAAAAATTTGAAAGTGACTGTCAAATTGAATTTAAAAATACAAATACAGTTTTACGATGCCTTGGTAAAACCCAGAAATGAAATCTTATAAAAGCCTGGCAGGAAGGAAAAACCGGAGTTCCTATTGTTGATGCCTGCATGAGATGTTTAGTTCAAACGGGGTATATCAACTTTAGAATGCGGGCCA
>NZ_JBXBAV010000144.1:0-12093 GCF_056783245.1 Flavobacterium sp. TC780
AAGGTTAATACATGCTCCTGTTGTTAGGGAGGCAGCACCTTCTCAGTCACAGTCTCGATTTTTAGTTTTTAGTGAGCCGAAAACGTGAATTGACTACTAGAATTCTAGCCCCAATAGAAGTGGAAATCCTTTTTTGTTTTTTCTTTAAAAACCAAGAAGATTACTTCACTAAAACTTTTATTTTAATCGGAGTTCAGTGAACTTCGTTTGGAACGAATAGTAGGATTAGCTCTTAAACAAAAAAAGAAAAAATCACAATAATTGATTCATCGATTAAAAAGTTAAATGATTAATCAATAAAAAAACATAAACACACAATGAAAGTATTAGCAAATGACGGAATTTCTAAAAGTGGAATTCTTGCTTTAGAAAAAGGTGGATTTGAAGTTATAACTACAAAAGTAGCACAAGAACAAGTTGCAAATTTTGTAAACGAAAATAATGTAGATGTTGTTTTGGTGCGTAGTGCAACCAAAGTACGTAAAGATATTATCGATGCTTGCCCAGGATTAAAAATAATTGGTCGTGGTGGTGTTGGTATGGACAATATTGATGTTGACTATGCAAAAAGCAAAGGAATTCGCGTAATTAATACTCCTGCTTCATCATCTGAATCTGTGGCTGAATTAGTTTTTGGACACTTATTTAATGGGGTTCGTTTTTTACACGATTCGAACAGAAATATGCCTCTTGAAGGAGATACAAACTTTGACGGTTTGAAAAAAGCATACGCTAACGGTACTGAATTAAGAGGTAAAACTCTTGGTATTGTTGGTATTGGGCGTATTGGTCAAGCTACAGCAAAAATGGCATTAGGATTAGGAATGAAAGTTATCGCAGCAGATAGCTTTATCCCTAAAGTAGATGTTAAAGTTGAATTCTTTGATGGTCAATCAATAACTACAACTATCATTTCACAATCATTAGAGTCTTTATTTAAAGAAGCTGATTTCATTACTTTACACGTTCCTGCTCAAGATGGTTACATCATCGGAGAGAAAGAATTAGCAATCATGAAAGACGGTGTTGGTATTGTTAACTGTGCTCGTGGTGGTGTTATCGATGAAGTTGCTTTGGTAAAAGCATTAGATAGCGGAAAAGTATCTTTTGCAGGATTAGATGTTTTTGAAAGCGAACCAAAACCAGAAATGGCTATTTTAATGCATACAAAAATCTCATTGACTCCACATATTGGTGCGGCAACTGGAGAAGCACAAGACAGAATTGGTACAGAATTAGCACAACAAATCATTACTTTGTTAAGCTAATCAATTATATTTAAATTACTTAAAAGGGATTTATTAACATTGTTTAATAAATCCCTTTATTTTTTAATAAATTTGAGTTCTAATCTAAATCCTAAATTCATGTTTGAGCAATTAACACAATTAGTACAACAGTACGGAGGCAGCTCTGTTGTAAACAATGCTGCTATACCAAATGAACAAAATGAAGCAGTACTGAATGAAACAAGCAGTTCTATCTTTTCTGGGTTACAAAAAATAGCATCTGAAGGGGGCGTTGAACAACTTGCAGGATTATTTCAAGGAAATTCTCCTACTTGACAGTTCAAATCCTGTTGTTCAACAATTAACACAACAACTTACAGGAAATCTTGGTGAAAAATTTGGGCTAAGTACAGAAGCATCAAGCGGTGTTGCTAGTAGCATGATTCCACAAATTCTAGGTTCCTTTATAGGTAAAGCAAAAGACTCTAGTGATAGTAGTTTTACAGATTTCTGATATTATTAATGCGATGAGCAATGGCGGACAAGCTTCAGGAATCATGGATGCAATTTCTAAATATGGAACTCAATTTGGCTTAGATCAAAATGGAGATGGAAAAGTTGATGTTAGCGATGCTATGGCATTAGGAAACAAAAGCGGTGGCATAGGAGGCTTACTAGGTAAATTATTCGGGAAATAGGTTTCTTTAAAAGCCCTCTAAGGTTCTAAAAAACTAAGGCTATAAGTTTAAAAAAAAAAACAAAAGCTGTTTGCATAAATGTAAACAGCTTTTTTGCATGTATATATTTCTTGAATTTTTTATCCTTATTAAAGTCGTAATATGATGCTCCATTGCAAAAAACTTTGTGTCTCTAAATATTTTAGACGCACTACGGTGTGTATCTACATAAAACCTTTGGACCTAAAAATTATACACCTCAACAAGAAACCTTGTCCCTTTGAAACTTTTAGCCCCACTACGGTGCGTCTCTACAGAAAACCTTTGAACCTAAAAATTATGCACCTCAATAAGAAACCTTTGTCTCTTTGAACCTTTTAGACGCACTGCGGTGCGTCTCTACAGAAAACCTTTGTCCCTTTGCAACTCAGAACCTTAGAACCTCCCTTGAAAAAACTGTTAAATAAAAAAAGCCTTCACTAATTTTTTTGTAAATTTATACTTTAATTTTTTAGGTCATGAAAAACAGTATCTACATATTTCTTGTTCTATCTGTTATTATTGCATGCTCCACTCAAAAAAAAGGCACTGCAGTTATCAAGAAACCTGCTACTTCAATAAATGATACAGTTCGCATTGCAAATGACGAACTAGAAGATGAAGTAATAATAATCGATAGTGGTTTTAGTACCTGGTTAGCTTCAATGGCATTGCCTCGAAATTATTACTCGCAATCATATTTAGAAAATAAAAACCGCCAATATGTACAAGAATGGAATAGCAGAGTTTTACAACCACAACGTTACAATCCCAATCTATACGAAATGAGAATTGATTATGACCCAACTATTAATTATGGATATGAGGTAAATTACTTAATCTACAATTACATGATCTATTTTCAAAATACTTACAAACAAAAACTAGCAGGATATGTCCTTCAAGATAATGTTGCTATATTTGTGATCATTATAAATAAAAATGAATAAATTAAAACAACGTTGGGGAATTACTTCTAATTTTCAACTCACTATCATATTTATTGTATTTGCTGTAACCGGTTCTACTTCAGCTTGGTTGTCTCATCCCTTTTGCGTTTGGTTAGGAATTACAAAAGAAGATTTCGGATTTTGGTTTACACTTATACGATTAATAATCATCTTCCCTATTTATCAAGTACTACTTGTTGCAATTGGAGCCATTTTTGGTCAATTCCGCTTCTTTTGGAACTTCGAAAAAAAAATGCTCAAAAATATGGGACTAGGATTTCTATTTAAAGAATAAGGTCTTTATCTATATTCTTATCTTTCCTTTGAATAAAATAAGTATAAAACCAAGTCAAGGTAAACGATGGAATTACATCTGTAAACGGAATAATTTCTTCAACAAAAGTCAATATACCAGCCACTTTTCCTACACGCCCTTTATACATATAGGTCATTAAGAAACCTGCCAAGGGAGCCCAAACAACATCCGAGAACTCTCCTAAAAAAGGAATTGTAAAGGAAAGCATTCCTATACCATCAAAAAGTAATCCTAACAAAAGCTTCTTTATCTTCTCGTCTTTTACAAGCGTTTTTTCATTCATTTTAATACATATTAAAAGCTGAGTTACTATCAAATATAATTCATTTTAAACTAGTAACTAATTTATTTTTCTAAGTAAACTCATTAATTCTATATCCATTAATCAAATTCCGTTCCTAAAATTTTACTCGATACAAAGTTCGCTTTATTATACATCTCACTTTTCACAATTCACTTTTCACAATATCATTTCATATAATTAGATTTTACAAATAAATGTTCCTAAAATTCTGTTATAACACATTTTTATATCGGTAGATTCTTTGTTTCTTTGTAGAAACAGTTTCAAAATGATTCACGCAAAAAATATACATAAGTTCTACGATAAATTAGAGGTTCTAAAAGGAGTTGATTTACATATTAAAAAAGGTGAAATTGTTTCGATTGTTGGTGCTTCAGGTGCTGGAAAAACAACCCTTTTGCAAATTTTAGGAACACTCGATAAACCTGAAATAAATACAGATTCGTCTCTGATTATAAACGGAGAAAATGTATTAAAATTACAGGATGTAGAAACTGACAATTCTAAACAAGAAAAAATATTCAAATGGATTTCCTGTATAGGTGGTATTTATACTTTATGTTTACTTGTTTTTTTATTTTTATTCAAGCTTACAATATTTGACGATATCTTTAGATACATTATCATTGCAGCTTTATTACTGCCTCTTTTTGTACTAGCGATTTATATGAATCGTTATTTTAAAAAGAAAAACAAACAAGACAAAATATTATCCAATTTCCGAAATTTAAATCTTGGTTTCATTTTTCAATTTCACCAACTATTACCTGAATTTACCGCTTTAGAAAACGTTTGTATCCCTGCATTTATGGCAAACAAACCAAAAGGCGAAACCGAAAAAGAAGCGAAAAGAATCTTAGAGTATTTAGGTTTATCGCACAGAATAAATCATAAACCTAACGAACTTTCGGGCGGAGAACAACAACGTGTTGCTGTTGCTAGAGCATTAATCAATAAACCAGATGTTATTTTTGCTGATGAACCTTCTGGAAATCTAGATACTCTTTCGGCAGAAAATTTACACCAATTATTTTTTCAACTGCGTGATGAATTCGGACAAACCTTTGTAATAGTGACTCACAACGAGGAACTAGCCAATATGGCCGACAGAAAACTCGTAATGGTCGATGGCTTAATTAGTAATTAGAAGCCTCTTCCTGCTATCTACTTGTATCTTTTTGTTTTTAAAGAAAAAACAAAAAGGATATCGTTTCTATCAGGGCTAGACTTTATGTATTTCAAAACTTACTTGCACATCAATCATGAACCAAAACGAACTCAAAGAATTCCTTGACGAAAAAGTCATTCAATATAACAACCAAGATTTTATTGATAGTGATCCTGTACAGATTCCACATTTATTTTCACAAAAAGAAGATATCGAAATTGCTGGATTCCTTAGTGCTACAATCGCTTGGGGAAATCGCAAAATGATCATTAAAAACTCACATCAAATGATGGAATTAATGGGAAACACTCCTTACGATTTTATCATGAGTCATAATGATGAAGATATAGCAAAACTAGAGAACTTTGTACATCGTACTTTTAATGGAAAAGACTTTGGCAGTTTTATTAAAGGATTGCAACACATTTATAAAAATCATGGCGGACTTGAAGCTGTCTTCTCCAAAAATCAAGAAGAGGATAGTTTACAGAAAAGCATTCACGAATTCAAAAAAGTATTCTTTGAAATAGAACATCTGCCAAGATCACAAAAACACATTTCGGATCCATTAAACAATTCGGCAGCCAAGCGCATTAACATGTACTTACGATGGATGGTTCGTCAAGACAATAAGGGAGTTGATTTAGGTATCTGGAAAAATATTTCGCCTGCTAAACTTTCTTGCCCTCTTGATGTTCATTCCGGAAATGTAGCTAGAAAACTAGGTATTCTGACCCGAAAGCAAAACGATGGTAAAGCTTTGACTGAATTAGACAAAAAACTTAGAGAAATGGATCCTAAAGACCCCGTAAAATACGATTTTGCATTGTTTGGACTTGGCGTATTCGAAGGATTTTAATATGCTTATCATATAATAATAATAATAATAATAATAATAGTAATCCCTTAAATAAATTCAATTACTTAAGGGATTCTTTATTAACAATAGTTATTTTGCTTTTTCAACCACTTCAACTTTTGCACTCATCTTATCTCTAGTTAAAATTATAGAACTTAATTTTCCATCGCTGAAATCAAATTTTAACAAGTTTGGATAATCTACAATTTTAAATAATCCATTTTTAAGATATACCAATTCATTATCATTTTTTCCTTTAAAATGATCTAATAATGGAGATTCAACATACAGACGGTTATTCTTTTCTACAATTTTAGTTTTCACTCCTTGCGCATAAAGGAAATCATCATAAGTTCCTATTAGTTTTTGTTTTAAGCCTGATGGTATTTCCTGAATTTCATCATTAACTATATTCCCGTTCCAATCCATCAAGGTCAGAAGCTTTCTTTGAGTCTGTCCCATCACAGGAAAACGATTCGGTTTTTCGCCATTGGTTAGAAATACAAAACCGTTTCCATCTGTCATAGTAGCAAAAACACTACCTCCTACTCCTGTATTTGAACCATTACATATAAACCAATCATAATTATTATATCCAAAAGACTTTTGCCATCCATAACTCCATCCGCCAACAGCATCTTTTAAAGCGGTTACTTCTGTTACTTTTTTTGCAACATTATGTGAAATCACTTTATTGTTTTTATTACGTAAGGCATTTTGCATCTCGATAGCAATTTTAGCTAAATCTGTAGGTGTAGACCACATTCCTGATGGACCAACTTGCGGTGTGATTGGCAAACCCGTTCTAATAACCTTTCCATTTTCATCATGAACGAGTGCTACATTTACAGGAAATCCTTTTTCATTAGGCTGTATCATTGTAGTATTTTTCAACCCAAGAGGAGAGAAAATATATGCCGCAGCAAGTTCTGCAATAGATTTATTAAAAGTATCTTCTAATGCCATCTGAACAATTACATAACCACCACCACTATATGCCCAACCCGTTCCTGGGGTAAACAAGAAATCAATTTCTTTATCATATCTCGGAATCTTTCCTAAAAGACTTTCTTTTATTGTCGGGATTGTATCACCTTCATAATAATCTGCGAATCCACTTTGAGTTGTACCAGCCGTATGATTAAGAAATTGTCTCCAGGTTGGACTGTTGTTTTCGGTAAACTTACTTTTTGGCAAATGCCAACGTTTTAGATAACCATCTATAGGATCATCTAAATTAATCAATCCTTTTTCTTCAAGCATAAAACAAAGAAGTGCTGTAATTGGTTTTGAAATTGAAGCTGTAGAAAAAGCGGTATTTTGATCCATTTTCTCTTTTGAATCTATTGATTTTACACCAAATTGATTTGAGTAGACTATCTTGTAATTTTCGAAAACAACAACACTAAATCCTGCCAGTTTATTTTTTTCTAGTTGTTTATCGATATTTAAACTGTCTGTAAGAAAGCTATAATCTCTTTCTTTTGATACTGCTTTTTTACTTGTTTGAGCACTTGCAACTGTTACTATAAAAAGTAATAAATAGATAATGTTTTTCATTGTATCGTAATTTTTAAGGTTAAGAATTTATTTCGATACAAAGATGCGGGAGAAGTTAAACCTACGCGACCGAGTAAAAATATTCGAACGCATTTATTAAGAAAAACTAGTACGAATATTTAAAAAACACTCGTACGAGTAATCACAAACCACTATCCTATATAGCTTTACGATAATCTGTAGGAGTAAAACCGGTATGTTTTTTAAAAGCAGTATTAAAAGAAGATTTTGAATTAAAACCTACATCATAAAGAATTTCAAGAACTGTTACCTTACTTTTTGTAACATCTTTTAAAATATCCATGGCACTTTCTATACGATAGGTATTAATGAAATCATAAAAATGTTGCTCTAACTTATGATTAATTAAAATTGATAGCTCCCTAACAGGAATTGCAATACCTTTAGAAACATCCTGAATTGTTAAGGAAGGATCTAGAAATGGCTTTTTTTCAACCATATACTGCTGTAATTTTAATAAATCTTCATTATATTCTTTTTCACTTACAACTAGTTGCTCCTTCTTTTTCTTCTAAAACAATATCGGAAACCAGTTTTAATTTTCAATTAATATTTCTAAATAAATTAGGATTGTTTAAGGCTTTAAATAAATACCAACAAATAATAAATAACTGAAATACTAGGAGTCCAATTTTTATCCATTCAGAGATATAGGGATAATCCGAAAACTTGAAGATATTTTTTAAAAGAGCAACCGAATACAAAATAGTTAGTACAACCGTAAACTGAAACAACCAATTATAAGAACTAATACTTGTACCTGCAAGATTTTCGAGGTATAGTTTTTTTGCTTTTCTTAATACCATAAAAACAGCAATGATATATACAATTAGCTGAACATGTATAAGAATATGATTAAATTGTATTTCAACCATATTTTGATAGTTTTTGATAAAATTAATTTTAGATGTAAGATCTACCGCATAGAAACGAGGTATCAAAATTGCATTTGCAATTACAAATGGAAGCAGATGTAGTATATATTTAGGTTTGAGCTTAAAATCAGAGTAACAAACAGACAATACATATAGGTAAAAAACAGGAATTTGCAAGAAAGCAAATAAACCTCTTAACATTCCAAAATTTGAAGGTTTATCAACTATTAAGTTAAATAAAGTTTGACTGGTATCTATTGCTGTTAATAATAAAAAAGTAGCAAAAAGATAATTACTTATCTTATGCTTTGTTTTAACTGTTACCAGAAAAAATGCAAGAAATAATGAAATGAACAGAGAGATTACAGTCACAATTATTAATAAATTAATCTTTTCCATTTAGTTATTTTCTTTTGTTATTACTACAGTTCATGTTTAGTTATTTTTTTTCTAAATATATAAAATTGAAATATTATAAATAGTAAGTAAGCCAAAGGAAAACCAATCCACCAGACCACAACAAAAGAATTATAAGGATATAAATCAATTAGAATATAAATCACAGCAATTAAGGGTATCGCTATAAAAGTTAATGATGATAAGAAATTATTAGCCCGAATGGTCTTTTGTAAATTCAAAAAGAAAGCTGTTGAAAAAACAATCATTACAATAGAGTATGCTAATATGTAGTATAAATTAAAGAGTGTAAATAAGAAATCTAAAATGATTTCAAATAAATTCCCATTGTTTGATTTTAATTGTGTAAAAGCCAATACATAATAAATTAAGAATAATATAGCAGTCAATAAAAAGTTCAGTAACCAAAATTTAAAAATGTATTTTTTCATGTTTTTTTTATGAATCAAATAAAGACAAACTATTTTATCTAAATACTGGTTTATTAATTCTATTGTATGCCTTTGAACTTTATTCCTTTAATCTTATTCTATTGGTTACTCATTTTGATTGTCTGGCTTGTAATTTCTATAAATCAAACAAATGTTCATATACATCATTTCTTAAATATGTAAATTAAACGAAAGTTTTTTCCTTTTTTATCTGTTTCAAAAATATTCAAAAAAAAATATAAATCATCAAAAGGTGCTTTTTATTTTTTGAATACATTTCGTACTTATATTAGTATCAATATTACTAAAAATTAAGGCTGAATAAATATGAAAAAGCAATACTTTAAAATAATATCTTCTATTAATCACAAGCTTTTTATTTTGGCACTACTAATAAGAATTCAATTTAAATCTTCGCAAAATGAATGCTTAAATCCTAACAAAATACGATTTAGAATTGTTAAACTAGATTATTTAGCAACATATTAAACACTGAATATTAACCTGTTATACATTTAAATTATCAGATGATTCTAAGAATTTAGTAAACTAACCGCTATTTTAACGTACCTTTGCACAAAATTTAATGCAAATGAGCACTTTCGAGACATTTAATCTTCCTAAATCCGTACAAAAAGCAATTGATGAATTAGGCTTCGTTACGCCTACTCCTATTCAGGAAAAATCTTTTTCTGTAATTATGTCCGGTCGTGATATGATGGGAATTGCACAAACCGGTACAGGTAAAACATTTGCCTACTTATTGCCTTTATTAAAACTATACAAGTTTACTCCAACCAATACTCCAAAAATTGTAATCCTTGTTCCAACACGTGAATTAGTTGTTCAGGTTGTTGAAGAAGTAGAAAAATTAACCAAATATATGTCGGTTAAAACATTGGGTATCTTTGGTGGTGTAAATATTAATACACAAAAAAAAGCCGTTTACGAAGGAATCGATATCTTGGTGGGAAACAGGAAGAACGATGGACTTAGCATTAGATGCAGTAGTTCGTTTTGATGAAACTCAAAAACTAGTTATTGATGAGTTTGATGAAATGCTTAATTTAGGTTTCCGAACGCAATTAACCGCGCTTTTGGCGATGATGAAAACCAAACGTCAAAATATTTTATTCTCTGCAACAATGACTGATGAGGTTGATGCCGTTTTGAATGACTTTTTTGATTTTCCAGAAGAAGTTACTCTGGCTGCATCTGGAACGCCACTAGAAAACATTGAACAAATTACCTACAATGTTCCTAATTTTAATACCAAAGTAAACTTACTGAAACACTTATTACAAAACAACGAAGACATGAGTCGCGTTTTGGTTTTTGTAAATAACAAGAAGATCTCAGATATGCTTCACGATCGTATCGAAGAAGATTTTGAAGGACAATTTGGTGTAATTCACTCTAATAAATCACAAAATTACCGTTTGAGTACGATGGCAGCTTTCCAGGAAGGAACGCTACGCGGACTTATAACTACCGATATTATGGCGAGAGGTTTGGATATTTCCAATATTACTCACGTTATCAACTTTGAACTTCCTGAGTTTCCTGAATTGTACATGCACAGAATTGGTAGAACTGGTCGTGCCGATGCAACTGGAACTGCAATAAGCTTTATTACTCCTCGTGAAGAAGAATTTAAAGTGGAAGTCGAAGTTTTAATGAATAGAGAACTTGATATTGCAGAATTCCCAGAGGAAGTAGAAGTTTCTATAAAATTAATCGAGCCTGAAAAAGACAGACAACCGGTGAAGTTTTTAATGAAAAAACAAAAACTTTCAGGAGACGGAGCTTTTCATGAAAAAGATAAAAAGAATAAGAAAGTCAACTTAGGGGGACCTTCTAAAACAAAGAAAAAAACGCACGGATCGTTAACAGAAACATGCTAAAAACAAGAAGTATAAGAAAAGAAAAGATAAGAATAAATAAGTCTTTTCTTTAAGATTCAAAGGCTCAAAGGTACTGAGGTTCTAAGTTTTAAAACTTATAATCATCATCCTTTGAGCCTTTTATTTTTTAACTTAGAGTCTTAGCAACTGCAGTAACTAATTAAGCCTTTGTAACTCTGAGCTTTTAAATTAATTTTTCGTAAACACCAAACATACTGGCGCGCACAATTCAATTCTTTTTCCTGTATCTGTTAATTTACCTGTAACTTTATCTCTTTTAAAAACAACAATATTATTTGTGTATTGATGCCCAACTAAAAGGAAGTTCCCTGTAGGATCGATAGAAAAATCTCTTGGTCCTTTTCCTAAAGTACTTATTTGTTCTTGTAATTCAATATTTCCATTTTTAAGAATTTTATACACTGAAATATTATTAGCATCTACACGATCCGATACATATAAAAATTTACCATCTGGTGAAATTTTTATAGCAGCAGCCCCAGTTCCACCTTTAAAATCTTTAGAAAGAATAATTGTTTCGGCAATTAACTTTAAACTTCCGTTTTTTTCATAACTAAACGTAGTTAAAGTAGCATCTAATTCTTGAATTAAATACACAAACTTCCCGTCTTTACTAAACGTTAAATGTCTTGGTCCACTTCCTGATTTTACATCAACACTTCCTTTTAAGGTAAGAACTTTATCTTTTGAAGTTGGATTGTATTTGTAGATAAATACTTTATCAAGACCTAAATCATTCGATAAAACATATTTTTTATCTGGCGAAAAATAAACCATATGCACGTGAGCACCTTCTTGTCTTTGAGCATTAACTCCTTTTCCTGTGTGCTGAATTACTTGTTTTGCTTCCGAAAGACCTTCAGTAGTCTTTTTGAATACCGAAATATTTCCTCCAGAATAATTGGCAGTTATTACATTTTCGCCATCATTAATTAAGTAGCAAGGATCTGCTCCCATCGCATCTTGCTTATTCAAAAAAGCAACCTTTCCTGATTTTGGCTCATATCCAAAAGCACTTACAGTACTTTCTGCTCCATTTTCGTTAACAGCATAAACCAATTTATTATCAACAGAAACAGACAAATAACTTGGACTCACTGTACTTTCTGAAGTGTTTTTTAATTTAGATTCACCCGAATTGGTATCGAATTCATACACATAAATTCCTTTGCTATCACAACTATTAGTATACGTTCCTACCAACAGATTAACTTTTTTTTGCGCCTGAATTCCTGTAAAGAATAGAGTTAAAAGCAAAACAGCACACGATTTTCTCATTTATAGGTGCTGCCTCCCTAACAACAGGAGCATGTATTAACCTT
>NZ_JBXBAV010000145.1:0-18004 GCF_056783245.1 Flavobacterium sp. TC780
CTATGTATTGCTAAGGTTAATACATGCTCCTGTTGTTAGGGAGGCAGCACCTTATTCAAACAAAACCATATGTTTTAATGGTGGTTGGAGTTAATGGAGTAGGAAAGACTACAACTATAGGTAAATTAGCTTATCAGTTTAAAAAAGCAGGCTATAAAGTAGTGCTAGGAGCTGCAGATACTTTTCGTGCAGCAGCGATAGACCAATTGCAAATTTGGGCTGATCGAGTAGATGTGCCAATTGTAAGACAAAATATGGGTAGTGATCCAGCATCGGTTGCATTTGATACTTTACAGTCAGCAGTAGCACAAAATGCAGATGTAGTAATAATAGACACAGCAGGGCGTTTGCATAACAAAATTAACTTGATGAACGAACTTACAAAAGTAAAACGCGTAATGCAAAAAGTTGTAGCCGATGCGCCACACGATGTGCTTTTGGTTTTAGATGGTTCAACAGGTCAAAATGCTTTTGAACAAGCGAAACAATTTACAGCAGCAACCGAAGTAACAGCTCTTGCTGTAACCAAATTAGACGGTACTGCCAAAGGTGGTGTTGTGATTGGTATTTCGGATCAGTTTAAGATTCCTGTAAAATACATTGGTGTTGGTGAAGGAATCGAAGACTTACAGGTTTTTAATAAGTATGAATTTGTAGATAGTTTCTTTAAATAATTTCAAGATGAGTTTTAATACTATTCCCCCAATATATTTTTATTTTGGTAGCATTCTTTCTTTTGTTTTGTCTAATATTTTTAGAGAGCAAAATCTAACTGTATATTACATTTTATTGGTAATAGGTGTGATTTTGTTTCTTCTTGGTCTTCTTAGAAGGATTCAAACAAAAAGATAATTTAATAAGCAGTTATTTTTAATATCGTTTTATAATATAAAGCTTTTCGTTATTAGGATAAGCTTTGTTTAATATATAATAAACCAAGGAAAACTTATCGTATTCGTTGGTTTTTTTGCTTTATAGATAAGTCTGAATAAATGGAATAGTTTATTGGGTTTTGGCATTTTTTTTCTTCTTTATCAATTTTATAAAGTTAACTTTGTGTTTAACAAAAAATATCCATAATTACCGTGAAGCTTTAGCCTTGATAGAAGCGGTATTCTTTATTGTGATTTTTTTTCATAATAAAGATATAGCGAATAGCAGGAAGTAGCTTCTCAAAAAAAATAAATTATAATGAAAAACGTATTTAAAATTCTTTTTGTGTCGCTTTTGTTTGTCGCTTGTCAACAGAAAATAGAACCCGCTGATATTGCAAAATTAAATGGATATTGGGAGATTGAAAAAGTAGTTTTTGATAAGGGCGAGGATAAAGATTATGGAATGAACGAAAGCTATGACTATTTTATGATCGGAGCCGATAATATAGGGACCCGTCAAAAAGTAATGCCACAATTGGATGGAACTTTTGTGACAAATGAAGTGCATGAGGATGTAAAAGTAAGATTCAAAGACGGTAAAGCTTTTTTAGATTATTCAACGCCTTATATGAAATGGAGCGAAGAGCTGATTGCTTTAACAGACAATGAGTTAGTGTTGTTGAATGCCGATAAAAAAGAATATCATTATAAGAAAGCAGGACCAATTAATATCAAAGACAATGGCAAAGAGACTAAATAATCAGAGTACCGTTGGGGATATTCTACAAAAAATTATCCAGGTAAATAAGCTCCAGCCCGGAATGGATCAGATTGATGTAAAAGAAGCATGGCGACAACTGATGGGTAACGGTGTAAATAGTTATACCCGAAATGTAGTTTTAAAAGGGAGTACACTTTATGTAGAGCTTACATCATCTGTTTTAAGAGAGGAACTAACTCACGGAAAATCAAAAATCATTACAATGATAAATGAAGAGTTACGAAGAGATGTAGTTCGAGATGTAGTTTTGAGATAGACTTTTAAGGTTCAAAGTTTCTGAGTTAATTGCTCTTAAGCCGACACAATAAAAAACAAAACCCGCTTCATTGAAGCGGGTTTTGTTTTTTAATGAATCTTAGAATCTAAAACGTCTAAGTATCTAAAATTATAAGCTAGTCTAAAATTAGAATTGCTCTCTTCAGCAAAATGGAATGCACCTTCAATAGCAGCATTTTCGTCGCTATCAGAACCGTGAACTGCATTTTCTCCGATAGAAGTAGCATATGCTTTACGAATTGTTCCTTCAGCAGCTTCAGCAGGGTTTGTAGCTCCGATTAAAGTTCTGAAATCTTCAACAGCGTTGTCTTTTTCTAAAATTGCAGCAACAATTGGTCCACGAGACATGAATTCTACTAATTCTCCGTAGAAAGGTCTTGCAGCGTGAACAGCATAAAATGCTTGAGCATCAGCTACAGTTAATTGAGTTAATTTTAATGAAACGATTTTAAATCCTCCATTAGTAATCATTGCTAAGATATTTCCGATGTGTCCGTTTTGAACTGCATCTGGCTTAATCATTGTAAAAGTTCTATTTGTTGCCATTTTTGTTTTTATTAAATTTTGTGCAAAAATAGACTTTTTTTGTGAATTGAATTTAATAAATTCATAATTAAAACTGCACCGGCTGTCTTTATGATAATTAATATTTAAAAATGGTGAATCGATTAGGATATACTAGTAGAGACAGACTGTAATGCATCTACATTTTACATATAAACTCAAGGCAAATTAAACCTTAAAAATAAGTTTATTCTTGTAGAAAATCCATAAAATAAATGTCCAAATAGCAACATATGTGAGTGCCCCAGCTAATGAAGCCGTCATTGGATTACTGAAAAATGGTGCAATCCCAAAACTATATAAATAATCTAAAAGATTGATTTGTTGATCTGGACTATGTGGATTTTTAAATTGAATCATTACTAATCCTTGTGGGATTATTTGGGAAAAGAAAAAAACGATCATTGGATTTACTCCCCAAATCAAGAATAATTTAATTCCCTTTTTTAAGTTCAGAATGTCAATAAGATAATATAGCAATGCTAGACAAGCTGTTGCTAATCCTGCAGTATATAATACATATGTACTTGTCCATAAGGATTTGTTTATTGGGAAAACGATACTCCAAATCTGAGCAACGATGATTAGGACTATACCTGCAATTGCCATTTTTTTAGCAATCTCTATTTTGGGTATAGAGCGGTGTAATAACTGACCAATAAGTAAACCAATAATTCCAGTTGCAATTGATGGAATTGTACTTAAAATTCCTTCAGGATCCCATGTTACGGTTCCGCGGTACATATGGCCTTTTAACAAGATACTATCTATCCAGGAAGCCAGATTAGTTCCTTTGTCAAAATTAGCTTCTCCAATTCCAGGAACAGGAATTAATGCCATTACTGCCCAATATCCTAATAATAGGAGAGAAGCAACTAGTATTTGTGTTCTTTGATTTGATTTTAAATACAAAAGGGAGACTACAAAATAGACTATTGCAATACGTTGTAAAACTCCAGGTAATCTCACGTCTTGATATGCTTCAATACCACTATAAGCCAAAAAGAGGTAAATAAATAGGATCGAAAAGGCTAGAATATTTTTTACTTTGGAACTAAAATTCCCCATTAATGCATATCCTACCGCAATAGTTATGATTAATCGACCAATAAGCAACGGAATTCCTTCGAGTCCAAAAAGTTGTATTTTGGCAAAGAAATTAAAGAAAATTCCAAGGCAAAACATTCGTAACGAGCGTACTAGTATTTTATTAAAAGTTGTGCTGTCAAAGGTCTTTGTAGGCATTGCAAAAGAAACGGCGACTCCCATAATGAAGATGAAAAATGGAAAAACCAAATCGGTTGGTGTGCAGCCATGCCACTCAGAATGTAATAGAGGAGGATAAATAGCGCTCCAGCTTCCTGGATTGTTAACGATTGTCATTAATAAAATAGTTAATCCTCTGAAGACATCTAGTGAAATCATGCGCTCTCTGGTCATAATGTTTTGGTAATAGGTTAATTTTTGTTTTAAAAGTTAATAATTTGGTTTAGAGTGTAATAATCTCAGAAGTAAGCGGTTATTTATTTTCTTATGATTATTACTTTATTGTTTTGCTTTTAAGAAGCTGCCTAAATTTTGAGGAGGTTCTATATCGTTATAACATTAAAATTAGATTCTAATGGCTTTAATTCTTTAATTAAAAGTGGAATTAATTCTTCGCCTTTTTCCAGATAAAATTCTGAAAAATTGGCTTGACGCTCCTGTAAACTTCTGTTAGGGAATAACTCATTTTGCAAGCTAGTAATACGTTGCAAAATGTCATTTAGCTTTCTTTTTTGAGCTTTTAATAATCTTTTTTCAAGGTTGTCTAATCCTTTTATTTGTTTAATTTCTTGTGCTTTTACAGCTCCTGTAAACGATTTGTCGGTTTGATTTGCCAATTCATAAAGATATTCGAATTGCTTCTGTAAAATCTCTTTTTGAGGAGTTAAATCAATAGAAAATGGAGATAATTCTCTTGTGCTTTTGTTAATTAAATTTTCTTGCTTTGAGAATAGATCACTCCAAGATAAATTTAATTGGTCAGCTTTTTTTGCTTGTTTTTCAGTTGCTAAAAGTACCGAATTTCTAATTAAAAGCATTGGAAAAGTTATCTTTGCAGTGTCAAAAAAGGACTTTAATTCTAACCAATAGGCAATTTCTCCACCTCCGCCAATATAGCATAAATTTGGAAGAATAATTTCCTGATATAGCGGACGCATAATCACGTTTGGACTGAATTTTTCAGGATTACTTTCTAATAAATCGAAAATTTCTCGTCCCGAAAATTCAATTCGGGTGTTGTTTACTCTGTATTTTCCATTTTCAAAAACAATTCGTTCACGTAATTCATCTTCGATGTAAAATAAATTAATCTCACGCGGATTTACTTGTATCGTATAATCTTTTAGTTTTTCAATGGTTTCCTGAACTGCTTTATAGGAAGATTGAGATTCTAGTTCTTCTTTTATATAAGGGATAAAGGTGCGTTTTAAATCGGCATTATCGGCATCTAGAATTACTAATCCTTGTGAAGCAAATAAACTATTTGCTAAATAACGAGTCGCATCTGCCAGATTATCATGTTTTAAATAAGCTTCCTTGAATATTTTTTTTAAGACATTAGCATTAGTGCTAGAACCTAATTCTAAAGCATATATTTCGAAAAAATTGTCAAGCCCTTTTGTTGATAATCTGCCTACAGGCCCATTACTTTCAGTATTCCATCTGAATTTCTTACCTTTAAAATTGAAGTAATTAATTTCTTCAAAATCATGATCTTCAGTCGCCATCCAATAAACGGGAACAAAATTATAAGAAGGATATTTTGACTTTAATTCGGTGGTAAGATTAATTGTAGAAATGATTTTATACAAAAAATATAGAGGTCCACTAAATAAGTTTAATTGATGACCAGTTGTAACAGTAAATGTATTTGGGAGAGCTAATGCTTCAATATTTTGCTTGGTTGAATTTGAAAGGTCAATCGTAGCATACTGCTTTTTTAAGACAGAAACCAAAGGTGTTCTATTGTTATCATCGAAATTTTGTTGCTTTTCAATGATTTGTTTTTCAAAGTTTTCCAGAGTTGGAAAATTATTATATAGCGGTTTTAAATCTGATTTTTGCTCTAAATAATCATGTATCAATGTTGAAAAATATCCTGAGGTCTGGTAGCTGATACAGTCGGTTGGCATAAGTATTGGTTTATTTTTGATAGCTGTAAATTTAATCAAAATTTATACTTAAAAATGGATTTAACTATTGCTTATGATTTGATTTTTAAAATTTGTTTTAATTGTCTAAAAATCAAGATGTTATTATCTGTATAAGAAAATACTTGTTTTTAAATTTGTTTATTCAAAAAATAATTCGCAAAATTTGCATCAGAAAATAAATCATTAACCAATTAATAACGAAGACAATGTTTGTATTAAACTTTACCTCTCAAAACATCGCATCAGGATTAGATTCTGTTGTCATGTGTCTTCGTGGCTTTTCGCAATCATAGCAAATCAATTTTAGATATATGAATAAGCCCGAAGGAAATTAACTTTCGGGCTTTTTTTATTCTAGACACTTCAAAAAATTCCCGATACCCCGCACTCAATTTATCTATTTGAGATAAAATGCTTTTGTCTTGTATTTTTTAATACTTGACAGGAAAACTATAATTTAAATTTTTTTAAATGGACAATTATCTTTTAGATGATTACATCCAATGTAGTCGTTTAAAGACAAAAAGACAAAAAAAGAGATTAGTTAAAGAGGATTTCGAAAAACAATTAATTCAGTTGAATAAACTCCAAGATGAACTTTGGGAAAAGAAAAGATGTTTGCCTTTAGTTCCCTTAGCAATGCCTTATCAAAAAGGATGGCAACGCTATTTTGTACTAAGGGAAGATATAGCAATATCTAAAGAGGCATTGTTCTATAAAACAGTATTAGAAAAGATAAATACAGTGCAATATTCTCCTGATAAATCTTTTAAGAAAAAGAAAAAGAGGAAAAGAAAGCATGTATATGTTGAAAAACTTCAGATTATAAAAGAGTTTTCAGAATCGGAATGGAGAAGTCCAAAATTAACATTGACAGAGAAAGAAAAAATACATTTTTATAAAAGGGAACGCTGGTGTCCTAATTGTAAACGCTATAAAGTACATTATATATTTAATGAACCTTGGCGTTATGTATTACGTGTCAGACCAAATATGATAACACATACTAAAATGGTTGATGCAGTTTTGGAAAGTGAAATAGATAGGCTAGAAAATTATCTAACAAGAAATTTTCTTAGATATACGATAATGAAAATGAAACATGGAAGTTTGGGCAATAAGCGATGGAGAGTGGTTAAACAATTGAAATATCTAAATCCTTTAGACTACAAACAAATTCATACCGTAATGGATGAATATTATAAAGAAAAAGAATATCTAAATAATAGGGGAAGAGACCCTAAAGATAAATAATACAATGGGAAATAAATTATCCGGAAAAGACCTGATTAAAATAGGCTTTCCAAAAAATAATAGTATCAATATTGCCTTGGGGCAGATAAATAGATACCGCAAACGAGAAAAAAAAGAGAGTATATTAAACGAAGCCAAAGAAGTTTTACTGTCACCTGAAAAATTTACAGGACATGGCACTTGGGGTAAAGTTGCTGAAGGATTGGTTAATCCGGTACAGGTAAGAATGCATCAGTTAAATAATACTCGTGCACCATTTTCCATATTTGGAGAAAATGAAATTGATGAGCAGGCTAAGTATCAGTTATATGATGCTTTAAAATTGCCAATTTCAGTTGCAGGTGCGTTAATGCCCGATGCACATTCTGGCTATGGTTTACCAATAGGTGGCGTGCTTGCTACAGATAATGCAGTTATTCCGTATGGAGTAGGAGTGGATATTGGCTGCCGAATGAGTTTGTCAATTTTTGATATACCAGCATCTTTTTTTAAAGGAAAAGAGCATCAGTTGCAAGCGATTCTAAAAGACCATACGAAGTTTGGAATGTACGAAACGCATACAATACGAGCAGATCACGAAGTGTTTAGTCGAAGCAGAGTTTCAGGATATTCCGCTTATAAAAAACTTATTAAGTAAAGCATATAAGCAACTTGGTACATCTGGTGGAGGGAATCATTTTGTTGAGTTCGGAATTGCCAAAATTACCGATCCGCTTAATGAATGGAAAATTGGAGTAGGTGAGTATTTTGCAGTGCTTTCGCATAGTGGCTCAAGAGGTTTGGGAGCTAATATAGCCAAACATTATACGTATCTGGCAACCAAACAATGTCCGTTGCCTAAAAATGTACAGCATTTGGCTTGGTTGGATTTAAATACGCATGACGGGCAGGAATATTGGCTGGCTATGAACTTAGCAGGAGATTATGCCAAAGCTTGTCATGATGATATTCATCGCCGAATTGCTAAAGCAATTGGGAAACGTGTGGTTGTAACAATCGAAAATCATCACAATTTTGCTTGGAAAGAAATGGTGAATGGTAAAGAAGCTATTGTGCATCGTAAGGGGGCAACTCCTGCAAATGTAGGTGAACTTGGAATTATTCCGGGTTCGATGACAGCGCCTGGATTTATTGTTCAGGGTAAAGGAAATGCAGCCAGTTTAAATTCTGCATCACATGGTGCAGGACGCCTTTTTTCTCGTAGAAAATGCAAGGAATCGTTTACGCAAAGCGAGATCAATAAAGTCTTGAAAGCAAACGATGTGAGTTTAATTGGTGGAAACATTGATGAAGCACCAATGGCGTATAAAGACATTAATAAAGTAATGGCTAATCAAACAGAATTGGTGGATGTTTTAGGGATATTTACACCCAAAATTGTTCGAATGGACAGATAATTTAAAAAATTAAAAAAGATGAAACGATTTCAAGATGAAAATAAATTTTTAGGAAATTTTGCTAATGAAATTTTGGTAAAATGTCCGAAATGCGATTCAAAATCAGCTGTTAAAAGAGAATATAAAGAAGGATGTAATTGTGGACGTTGTTATGCTGCAGTTTTTGAATGTAAACACTGTTTTTATAAACTCAATGAACCAGTTTATCAATACATTGCCTATGGAAATTCATATTGCAATCATTGTTTTGAAAAATATGAATTTGAATCGCAACCTTTAAAAGAAAAGCCTGAAAAATATAAAGCTAAATGCCCACATTGTAACTTTCAAGAAGAATGGAAACCAAAAATTAAAGCGGTTTTACAAAACTCAAAAGCAAATGATGGTTTAGTAACAGATACATGGTATAATTTACCTCTTTGGTTTCAAAAAGAAGTAGATGGAGAAATATTTTGGGCATACAATCAAGAGCATATCGATTATTTAGAAAGGTATATTGGAGCAGATTTGCGAGAACGAAATTCAAAGATAAATTACAGTTCAAGTTTAGTAGCTCGTTTACCAAAATTTGTAAAAGAAGCTAAGAACAGAGAAAAACTGTTGAAAATTATAGAAAGATGGAAAAAATAATTCAAATAACATCAGGTCGTGGCCCAGCAGAATGTAGCTGGGTTGTGGCTCAGGTTTTAAAAACATTCCTAGAAGAAGCAAATGACAATAAAATAAAGACTACTTTGCTTCAAAGAGAAACAGGAATAGAAAATGGTACAGTAGAAACAGCAACAATTTTACTAGAAAGTAATAATCTTGATGAGTTTGTAAATTCCTGGATTGGAACAATTCAGTGGATAGGACAGAGTCAGTTTAGAAAATTTCATAAACGTAAGAACTGGTTTATCGGAATTTTTGAAGTAGATAAAGCGACTACAACACAAATTTCTGAGAATGATATTCAGTATCAGGCAATGCGAAGTTCAGGTGCTGGTGGGCAACATGTAAACAAGGTAAGTTCTGCCGTAAGAGCCACTCATCTTCCTACTGGAATAAGTGTTGTGTCTATGGATTCGCGTTCACAGCATCAGAATAAAAAACTGGCAACCGAGAGGTTATTACAGAAATTTAAGGATGAAACAGTCAAACAATTCAAAGCCGAATTTCAGATGCAATGGATGAACCAATTGCAAATTCAGAGAGGTAATCCGATTCGGATTTTTCAGGGTTCAGATTTTAAAAAACAAAAACAAACAAAAAATTACAAACAGGAAAGACAAAGATTAAAAAGAGAAGATTATTTAGAAAATGATTAGCCTCTAGAATCTTGAATTTCTAAATAGAATAAATTATGAAAACAGTAGATAAATACCTTTTTCAGGCATTAGATAGTTATCCATATTCGTTGGAAGAAACTATCGAATCTTTGGATTATGCCTTGTCTTATGATGATAAAAACACAATGGCTCTATGCTTATACGGGCAGGTTTTAAGCGATCAGTTATTTAAATATGAGGAAGCAAAAGAATATTTTCAGCAGGCGATTTCGATTAATATTAATTCAATTGAAGTGTATCCTTTTTATATTCATACTTTAATTTTGAATGAAGATTATAAAGAAGCAAAAAAGCTGATTGACTTTGCATTGACTATTAAAGGGATTAATAAAGTAGAGCTATTTCTTAAGAAAGTAATGCTCTTGGAGAGTCAACAAAAGTTTAAAAAAGCTTTGAAAGCTTTGAAAAAAGCAAAACTTGTAACTATAAATGCAGCTTACGATTATGATATTGAAGAGACTGAAAAAAGAGTAAACAAAAAAATAAAAAAAAGCTCTAAAAAAGAGGAGCCTATTAAAAATAAAAAGAAGTAATGCTAGAAAAGGATGTCATAATAGATATCCTTTTTTATTTCTAGAAATTTATATCTATTAAAAGAATCTTTTGAATAACAACTAAGTAGAGTGCTATGTTTTTGTATTAAGTTTTTCACAAACATACTTTAATTTTAAAGATAAATATTTGTTACTTTTAGGAATTAGCCTCATTTTTACATTCTGTTTTCTTAAAATACACATAGAATCACATGAAAAATAATTCCAAAAAAGTAAATTCTACAAAACACGTTCTTTTTGGTAGCTTAATAGGTACTACAATCGAATTTTTTGACTTTTATATTTATGCTAATGCTGCAGTTTTAGTTTTTCCGCAGTTATTTTTTCCAAGTTCAGATTCTACTATGGCAACATTAGAGTCGTTAGCTACTTTCTCGATTGCTTTTTTATCGCGCCCTTTGGGTTCAGCATTTTTTGGGCATTATGGAGATAAAATTGGACGTAAATTCACTCTAGTTGCTGCCTTGTTAACTATGGGGATTTCGACAGTAGCCATAGGTTTTTTACCAAGTTATGCCAGCATTGGTGTTGCAGCTCCTTTATTATTGATGTTATGCCGATTTGGACAAGGAGTTGGATTGGGAGGAGAATGGGGAGGAGCAGTTTTACTAGCAATCGAAAATGCACCACCAAATAAACGGGCATGGTACGGGATGTTTCCGCAATTAGGTGCGCCAATTGGCTTGCTGCTTTCAGGAGGTACTTTTTTATTACTTACAGATTCAATGAGTAATGAGGATTTTATGAATTATGGATGGAGAATTCCTTTTATTGCTAGTTCACTTTTGGTAGTAGTTGGGTTTTATATCCGAACTAAAATTACAGAAACACCTTCTTTTGAAAATTCTAAAAAGGAACAAGAAGAAGTGAAAATTCCATTTTTAACTTTGGTTAAGTCGTATAAAAATCAATTGATTTTTGGAACACTCGCAGCTGTAACAACCTTCTTGGTGTTTTATTTAATGACTGTGTTTACATTGAGTTGGGCAACTTCTGATTTGGGCTATGCTAAAAGAGATTTCCTATTGATTCAGTTGTTTTCAGTACTGTTTTTTGCGTTATTTATACCGATTTCCGCTGTAGTTGCAGATAAAATCGGACGTCGTAAAATATTAATTTTAACTACGGGGGCTATTGCTGTTTTTGGTTTTTTATTTTCCTATTTTCTAAATTCAGGAAATGCAGCGATGGTTACTTTCTTTTTATGCCTAGGAATGGCTTTGATGGGATTTACTTATGGGCCTTTAGGAACATTTCTATCTGAATTGTTTCCTACTGCCGTTCGTTATTCAGGAGCTTCATTAACCTTTAATATGGCAGGAATCATTGGTGCCGCATTCGCCCCAATGATTGCGATTTGGCTAGCAAGTACCTATAATTTAACCTACGTAGGTTTTTATTTGAGCATAGCAGCTTTTGTTTCGATGTTGTCATTATTAGTAATTAGTAAAAAAGAACATAAGTTTTAAGAATTTAATCCTAATAAAAAAGGGTCGTCTAATTATTTAGACGACCCTTTTTGTTTTATCGTTTTAAGCTAAAGTGGCTTTTGAATTCGGCTCCGTTTAAACGAGTAACTATAAACCAATAGTCTGATGAAGGTTGGTCTTGACCAATGTATGTTCCATCCCACGAAGTATTAGTTGTTAATTCTTTAATGAGTTTTCCATAACGGTTAAAAATTTGTATTCTCGTATTTGGCTTTAAATAGCGAAAATCAATTGTCCAAGTATCGTTATACCCATCATTATTTGGAGTGAAAAATTTTGGAAAAGGAAGTTCGTCGACATAATTAATGCACTCTGTGGTGGTCGGTTCGAGGACATTAATTGTTATTGAAGATCTTTCGCTTTCGCATCCATTAATTGTTTGGGAGGCATAATAAATGATTCCATGTTCTAATGGAGTAGATTCAGATAAATTTGTTCCAGTTGTAAACGAATCGTACCACTTTATGTTTTGACCATTTATTTTTATATCGCTAATAGTAGCATTTTGCTGTGCACAAAAACTTTGATTCCCATTAAGAATTGGAGGTTGAGTATCTTGAATTTTTACATTTACTGCAAGTCTTTCGCTTTCGCAACCATTTATTGTTTGTGTAGCATAATAAATTTTATTCTCCAGTATTGTTGTATTTGCTAAAATAGTACCCATGGTTTGAGCATCATACCATATAATTGAGGTTCCCGTAATATTTATAGTAGCGATAGTTGCATTTTGGTCAATACAAAAAGTTTGTTGAGTAATTGCATTTGGTATAGCAGTATCATACACATTTACTAAAACAGCAAGTCTCTCACTTTCGCAACCAACTGCTTGAGATACATAATAAGTTGTATTGTTTTGCACTAAAGTATTGTTTGGTAATGGAGAGGCAGAAATGTTAGAATCGTACCATCTCAAATTTTGCTCATTAATGTTAATGTTGTTTAAAGTCGCATTCTCGCTTTTACAAAATTTTGGATTTGTATCTCCAGTAGGAATAGTAGGTGTATTTTGAATAGAAACTGTAATTGCTAATCTTTTGCTTTCGCAATTATTAAGAGTTTGCGAAGCATAATATGTAGTTCCATTTTGAAGGCTGGTGTTATTTGCTAAGCCAATTCCATTGGTTAGCGCATTATACCATTTTATATTTTCTCCTGTAACTATAATATTATCCAAAGTTGGATTTTGACCTGTACAAAATGGCTGATTTGCATCACCAGATGGAGCAGGAGTATCTTGAATTTTTATAGCAACGGCAAGTCTTTCACTTTCGCAACCATTTATGGTTTGTGAGGCATAATAAGTCTTACCATCTTGAAGCAAAGTTGTGTTTGTTAAAAGTGTTCCACCGATTTGGGCATTATACCATTTTATGTTGTTTCCCGTAATTTGAATATTGTTTAAAGTTGCATTTTCTTGAATGCAAAAGATTGTAGGATTTAAATTTTCAGGAGTTGGTATAGAATTAACAAAAGGTATTATAGTAGCTTTTATCGCTTCAGAAATACATCCTTTGGAATTTTTTATTTTTAGAGAATATTCTCCTGGATTTAAAAGTGTTGATGTTGCATTACTAGTCCAGGTTAAGCCATTATCAAAACTGTATTTAGATGCTATAGAAAGAATGGTTATTTTTCCTTGACTATTATTACAATTAGGTTGAGTTATACTATTTGTTGGGATAGTTGGGTAATCTGTTGGTGCATTTATGTTGATCGAAATAGCTTCGGATTCACATCCTGCTGCATTTTGAATCTTAATCTTATAATTTCCTACAGCTAAATTCCCAGAATCTGAACTTATTTTCCATGTTAATCCATTATCAAAACTATACTTTGATGCTACGGTTGTAATTGTAATAGTTCCAAAAGGATCAACACAACTATCAGGTTGAGAAATCGTATAAGCTGGGGTTTTTATAGCGTCTAAAGGAGGATTGATTGTTGTTTTAGCAGAAAGTGAGGGACAGCTGGTTGTACTGTTTTTAATTTTAACAAAATAAGTGCCGGGATCTAAATTACCTGCTTTAGCATTTGTAGTCCAGGTAAGTCCATCGTCAAAGCTGTATTGATAAGCATTTGTTGATACTGTAATGGTTCCTTTTATACCCGTACAACTACTTGGCTGTTGAACGGTAACATTTGGTTGCTGAGGTGATGGGTTCGGATTATTTAGCGAAATGTATGTTGAATTCGATTCACATCCTAAAGCATTTCTTATTTTTAAAATATAATTATCAGGAGTTAAATTAGGAAAAGTAGAGTTAGTTTTCCAAGTTTTACCATTATCTATACTATATTCTGAAGCAGCTGTAGTGAAAGTTATGATACCTAAAGATTCACAATTGGGCTGTATTAGTGAGTATAATGGTGAACTAAGGTAAAATTTTGGAATATAAATACTTTGCGTGTACGATTCACACCCTAATTCATTTTTTATCTTTATTGTGTAATATCCTTCATCTAAATTTGTAGCCGTTGGAGTAGTTGTCCAATTTACTCCATTATCAAAACTATATAATGCAGCTGGAGTAGTTATTGTAATACTTCCCCCAGTTCCACATATAGGTGGATTTGTAGTGTAATTTGGTTTGGGTAAATAAAAATGATAAAGTGTTGCAACTCTCCACCAGGACTCACAGCCTAAATTATTTTTTACTTTTATGGAATAATTACCAGGAGATAAATTTGTGGCTGTGTTGTATTGACTCCAGGTTCTACCATCATCAAAGCTATATTGATCAAATAGGGGATCTATAGTAATGCTCCCTTTATTCTTTGATTCACAAGTAGGTTGAATTACTTGTATATTAAAATTAGATAAATATTCTTCAGTGAAATTTACAGAATAAAGTGACTCTGAGATACATCCAGATTCATTTTTTATTTTAGGATAATAAAAACCTACAGGTAAATTTGTAGCGGTTGGACTTGTACCCCAAGTTTCACCACCATCAAAACTATAAAATGGTGCCGGTGTAGTAATTGTAATAGAACCTCCTTTACCACAGGTAGGATTAGTAACTTTATATTCGGCTGCTTTTATTTTAAAAGGAGTGAATTCAATTATAAGGTTTCCTGACTCACACCCTTCTTTATTTTTTATTTTTAGTTGATATTTAAATCCTACAGGAAGATTTGAAGCTGTAGGATTAGTGCTCCAATTTAAACCACCATCAAAACTATATAAGGCGGCGGATGTCGTTATCGTAATACTTCCAGTAGCATTACTGTCACAAGTCGTTGGTTGCACTATTGTATAAGTAGGAGTATTAAGGAAATTGAGGTTAAGACCAAACCAATTATGATCACTTATACAGCCTGATTTATTTTTAATCCTAAGATAGCCACTTACGCCACCATTTGGATATTTAGTAAGATTTGGATTCGTACTCCATGTTGCCCCATCATCAAAACTATAAAATGCAGCAGGAGTGGTTATGGTAACACGTCCTGGAGTGGGACAGATAGGTTCTGTAGCTAAAAATTCGGGAGGACCTAAATAATAAGTATTATTTATATAGGCAATTGCGTAATTGGATTCACAGCCTAAAGAATTTTTTGTTTTTAAGAAGTAAGTCCCATAATCTAAATTAGAAATATTTGGACTTGTACTCCATGTTACTCCTCCGTCAAAACTATAAGATGCAGCAGGGCTTGTAATTAAAATACTCCATTTTGATTCCGTTTCACAATTGGGATTTATTATTTTGTATGTAGGCTCATTAAGATAGAAAGCAGGTAAATTGACATATACAACATCGGATTCACAGCCTACTTCATTTTTTATTTTAATATAATAATAACCCGGAGTTAAATTAGCTGCCGTTGAATTTGTTATCCATGTTTCTCCATTATCAAAACTATATTCGGATGCGGGGCTGGTAATCGTAATACTTCCGTTTGTTGTACACGCAGGATTTATTGTGGTATAAGTTGGTTTAGATAAATAAAAATTTATTTTAACTGGATAAACATCGGATTCACAACCTAGTTCATTTTTCGTTTTCAGTACGTAATTGCCAGGTTTTAAATTATTAAAAGTAGGTGTTTCCTGCCACGTTAATCCGTTGTCAATGCTGTATTTATGTGAAAACTTTGAAAAAATAATACTTCCGGTATTGCTACAAGTATTTGGTTGAGTAACTTTAGTTTCCGGGTATGATTTAGAAAATGGATTAAAATAAATTTGATTAAAATAAGGTTTCGATTTCACATCCAAATTCATCTTTAATTCTAACATTATAATAACCAGAAGGTAAATTAGTTGCCGTGGATTTGTTGTCCATGTTTTTCCATTGTCAAAACTATATTCAGATGCGGCGCTGGTAATAGTTATACTTCCGCCTTGGTTACAGCTAGGTTGGATTAAAGTATAGGTTGGAGAATTAATATATGACGGAAAAAGTAAGACGCTTTGAGAATAGGATTCGCATCCGGTACTGTTTCTTATTTTAAGTAAATAATTTCCAGTAGGTAAATTTGTTTTGGTAGCACTATTTTCCCAAGTCAAACCATTATCAAAACTAAATTGTGACCCAGGGGTTGTGATAGTAATAGTTCCGCCAGAACTACAAGTTGGCTGAATCATCGAAAATCTTAGGCAGTAATGATCCTGGGGGATTAATTGTTACAATCGTAGGTGTAGAAATACAGCCAGAAGCGGTTCTTGTTTGAACATAATATTTGCCATATTCTTTTGTTACAAAGTTGGAATCTGTTTGCCATACTAAATCTTTTGTAACATAATTGTCATCAGAAAGGAAGGCTAAGCCTTTATCAAAACTATATTCTATTCCTAGGTCGTTAACTTTTATATAACCATTTGTATCTTGACATGTAGGCTGAACTACTGTTACTGAAAAGAGTTAAGTATTGAATTTTTTATAGTTAATTTTGAACTTATGAAGCAATCATTTCCATCTTTAACTTTTACGGCATATTCTCCCAAATTTGTTTTAACTGAAGGAATTGGATAAGTTTTATTCGTTGCTCCATTTATTGCTATTCCATTTATGTACCATTGAAAAGTTGTTGCTAAATTCATGGTTTTATTCAGATTAGCAGTCAATATTAAATCATTATTGCAGAAATTGCCGCTTTGAGCAATAGTAACACCAAAATTTTCAGCAGTATTTAATCTTGCAAATTATCATATAAGAAAGAAGGTTCATAATCAGTATTAAATGATGCAGGCAATATCTTTTCTGGACCTAACATTATTGCGTTAATAGCAGTATTTGTAGTAAAATTAATTGTTATTTCTCCCCAAGTAGTCTGAGGTTGGTATAAAACTTTTTCCAATTTCAATCCAAGATGGGTCAAATGAATTTGGATCTGAATTCGTATATAATGGTAAATTATCTTTATTCTTAGATCCATAAAGTGTTATATAAGTCGGCGCTAAAAAATTAAAATCAAAACGTTTACTTAGGTTATTTGTTTCGATACTCATCAATGTAGCAATATTCAATGTTAATTGATAGTTTATTCCAGTACTTAATGGATTTGATAATTTTGTAGCGATATATTCTTTTTTATTGTTTTTGTATACTGCCCTGAAAATTCCTTTACCATCGGGGAAATTTTGAAGATTTTTGGAGTAAATCGTATTAAAAAGATTGCAGTCTTTATTTAAATAATCTGGAGATGGGATTGTTCCTTTTGTCCAATCAATGGTTGTTGGAACGTCTTCATAACCCTGAGGACAATTAGTTTTTTCTTCAAAAGAAGAATTTTGTAAAATTGAAACAGTATTATTACAAATACAATCTTCATCATTTAAATCTATTTTTCCATCGCCATCATCATCAATTCCGTTGTTACAATTTTCTTGAGAATAACAAAAAGAGGAAAATATAAACAAAAAGAGGAGTAATGTATGTTTCATAGATTTGGTTTAGTGGCTTAGCAAATGTAATTAAATATCTATTAAATAAAACTAAAAAATCCAATTCCAAAACAGAAACAAACCTTCAAAATCTTTTCCTAAAAAGAATATAAATATCCCGTATTTTTGCAGAAAATATTTCCCTTTGAAAACTAAGCTTTTTGTAATTACGCCTCCATTTACCCAATTGAATACACCGTATCCAGCAACCGCTTATATCAAGGGGTTTCTGAATACTAAAAATATTGAATCAGTTCAGGCAGATTTGGGCATTGAGGTAATTTTAGAATTGTTTTCGAAGAAAGGATTAACAGATGTATTTGAAGGTTCAAGTTTGAAATTTGAAAGGTGCTGCCTCCCTAACAACAGGAGCATGTATTAACCTTAGCAATACA
>NZ_JBXBAV010000146.1:0-9589 GCF_056783245.1 Flavobacterium sp. TC780
TTGACGGTTTCCGGCGGAAAACGCGAAACCGACGATAAGGTCGCTTACCTGCACCAGGGCATTAAAGGTGCTGGTGTTACCGTGGGAAAACGAAAAAAATCCTTTTAACCTTAGCAATACGTAACTCAACGAAAGGCGTCAATAAAGATGTATTGCTAAGGTTAATACATGCTCCTGTTGTGAGGGAGGCAGCACCTAAGCAATTGCTGATTATGCTAATTGGTTGAAAAATCTTGATAATAAAACACCTCGTTCTTTTAGATTAGGTTCTGAGTTATATGCTAAAAAATTCAACTTTGATATTGAGTCAGGATATACTGCTGATGAAATTTATAAAATTGCTGTAAACCATAAAAATGATTTGCATGACAAGATGTTTCTTCTTGCCGATAAACTTTGGACAAAATACAAAGGTACAGATGCAAAACCAAAAGATAAGTTAGAGTTAATTAGACAAGTAATTGATAAAATTTCATTACAAACATACAACCCCTGAAAAATTTCAATCAGAAATTGAAAAACAAATACCAGAGCTTGTTGCTTATGTAAAAGCTAAAGATTTACTTTATATAGATCCATCAAACCACTTGTAGTTAAAGAACCAGCTTATATGGCGGGTGTTGCAGGAGCGTCAATATCAGCTCCGGGCCCTTACGATAAAAACGCTAACACGGACGATAATGTTGGAAGTATGAACGGTTGGACAGCCGAGAATGCAGAAAGTTATTTAAGAGAATACAACGATTATATTTTGCAAATCTTAAATATTCACGAAGCTATTCCTGGACATTACACACAATTAGTTTATAGCAACCAATCGCCAAGTATCATAAAATCTATTTTAGGAAAATGGAGCAATCATTAAAGGTCGGGCAGTTTACACCGAAAGAATCAATGTTAGAAAGCGGATACAAAAACTCAGACGAAATGTGGTTGATGTATTACAAATGGAATCTTAGAACAACTTGTAATACTATATTAGATTATAGTGTTCACACAAAAAACATGTCTAAAGATGCTGCCTTAGCTCTATTAACTAAAGAAGCTTTTCAACAACAAGCTGAAGCTGATGGAAAATGGAAACGTGCAACGTTATCACAAGTGCAATTATGTTCTTATTTTACAGGATATACTGAAATTTATGATTTTAGAGAATCATTAAAAAAAGAGCAAGGAACAAAATTCAACTTAAAACAATTTCACGAGAAATTTTTAAGCTATGGTAGTGCTCCCGTAAAATACATCAAAGAGTTAATGACTAGTAAAGAATAAAAAATGGATGATTTTTAGTTTATCCTAAATCGCCCCCAAACAGTTATGCACTATTTGGGGGCTTTTTGTGAAAATAAAATCTAAACTTTAGAATATATTTGCTTTACAACAAATTAAATAGAAATGAAAAAAATCCGCTTATCATTATTATTAACACTAGCTAATTTATCTGTTATTTTAGCTCAAACTACGCAACAAGAAATGTTTGACACACCTGAGAAAACTGCTGGTGTTTATTATGCTTATCCGACCAAAGATATTGTAGCTTATACACCTGCTCCAAAAGGATATGAAGCATTTTACATCAGCCATTTTGGACGTCATGGTTCTCGTTATTTGATAAGTGATAGTGACTATAAAGAAGTCTTGGATTTATTTGATAATGCTAATAAGAATGCCGCACTTACTGATCTGGGGAAAGATGTCTTAAAACGTTTACAAGAACTTTGGACTGAGGTTGAATTTAGAGGCGGAGATCTTTCAGTCATAGGAGTACAAGAACAAAGGGGTATTGCAGAACGCATGTATAATCTTTATCCAAAAGTATTCACAAAAGAAGCGCAAGTAGACGCCAGTGCCACGACAGTCGTACGTGTTGCGCTAAGTATGGATGCTTTTTGTGAGCGTATTAAAGAGTTTAATCCTGACTTAAAAATTACCAGAAATTCTGGGATAAAATGGCAACGATACTTAAACTACCATACACCCGAAGCTATTGCTTTTAGATCTGCAAAAGATACATGGAAAGAAGAATTTCCTGAAATTTGAAGCGAAACATATTAAACCTGATCGTCTAGTCAATTCTCTATTTTCGGACAATGATTATATCATTAAGAAAATAAATCCAGAAGCAACTATGAAAAAGTTATTTGCCATAGCAGGAGGGATGCAAAATGTAGAAACAAAACTAAGCTTTTATGATTTGTTTGAAAAACAAGAGCTTTTTGACTTGTGGCAATGTACCAACTATCGTTTGTATGTAAATGACGCAAATGCAGCTATCAATAACGGACTTATGTTTGAAAATCAGAAACTAACTTTAAAAAACATTCTAGAAAATGCTAATAAAATAATAACATCAAAAGGAAAAGGAGCAACGCTGCGTTTTGCACATGATGGTAATATAATTCCGCTGGCAATGCTGTTACATTTAGAAGGAACCTATAACAGTATTTCTAATACTGATAAATTTTATGAAGCATGGAGCGATTTTAAAGTAGCGCCTATGGCAGGTAACATCCAAATCGTATTTTTCCGCAAACCAAAATCAGATGATATACTTGTAAAATTTCTTCTTCATGAAAAAGAAACACTTGTTCCAACTATTAAAACCAATACAGCTCCTTATTACAACTGGAAAGACGTAGAAAGTTATTATAAGAACTTACTAGCTAGTTAGATTAAATACTCAAATTATTTAAATAAAAAAAATCCGCTAAAGAACTTTTAAATTCTTCAGCGGATTTTTAATATAATCCTATTTTTTACTAACGTAAGCTTGCGCCAAGTTCAGTTTCAAAACTTTGTTTTAATTTGCTCATAATTTTATCAATTTGAGCATCAGTAAGCGTTTTAGTATTATCTTGAATAGTAAAACTTAATGCATACGATTTTTTACCCTCAGGAAGTTTTTCACCTTCGTAAACATCAAATAAATTCACATCTTTTAACAATGATTTCTCTGTTTGTTTTGCAAGAGTATAAATACTATCATAACTTACATTTTTATCAATCAATAAAGCTAAATCTCTACGTACTTCGGGATATTTAGGAATCTCAGTATATTTTATTTTGCCTGTGATTATTTTCAAAATTAAGTCCCAGTTAAAATCTGCATAGAAAACCTCTTGCTTAATTCCGAAGTGCTTTAAGATTGATTTTTTAACAACCCCCATTTCAACTAAAGTATCATGACCGTATCCAATAGCAGCACCTTCAGAAAAAATATCTGATTGTGATGGAATATTATTAATTTTATCAATTCCTAATCGAGAAAGAATACCGTTTACATATCCTTTTAGTAAAAAGAAGTCAGTTAATTGTTGTCCATTAGTCCAAGTTTCTTTATTTCTGTTTCCAGTAATAAACAAAGTTAGGTGTTTATGCTCTTCATATCCGTTAAGAAACTTATGGTATGATTTTCCAAATTCAAATAATTTTAAATCTGAATTTTTTCTATTGATATTATATGAAATTGCTTCTAATCCAGAAAACAATAACGATTGACGCATTACTGATAAATCACCACTTAGAGGATTTAAAATTGTAACATTATGCTCCTCTTTCAACAAAGCAGAAAGGTTAGCATAAGAAGGAGTCGTCAATGAATTAGCCATCATTTCATGGTATCCTTGCGAATTCAATTGTGCAGCAATACTATTTTGCACCTTATAATCTTCCGTTCTTGGTGAATTAGAAACTGTTGCATTGAATTTTTTAGAGAAATTAATATTATTATATCCGTAAACTCTAAGAATTTCTTCAATAACATCAATTTCGCGTTGCACATCAACACGGTAAGCGGGAATCGTCAACCCTAAACCAGCCTCAGACACACTATTAACTTTAATATCAAGAGACACTAATATTTTTTTAATAGTATCTTTTGGAATTTCTTGTCCTATAATTTTTGATACGTGACTAAAGTTTAGGAAAACTGAAAAGTCTTCTATTTTCTTTTGATAGATCTCAACTATATCAGAAGTAATCTCTCCACCAGCAATTTCTTTTATCAATAAAGCAGCACGCTTTAATGCATATGCAGTAATTGAAGGATCAATTCTCTTTCAAATCTAAAAGAAGCATCAGTATTTAATTGATGTCTTTTAGCCGATTTACGCACACTAACTGGATTGAAATAAGCACTTTCTAAGAATATAGAAGTAGTCGTTTCTGTTACACCAGATTTTTTACCTCCAAAAATACCCGCAATACACAATGGACCTTTCTCATCACATATCATTAAATCCTCTTGGTGCAATGTTCTTTCAACATCATCAAGGGTAACAAATTTAGTACCTGCAGGAACAGTCTTTACAATTATTTTCCCGTTGATTTTACTTGCATCAAAAGCATGTAATGGCTGACCTAATTCATGAAGAACATAGTTTGTAATATCAACAATGTTATTTTTAGGAGTAATTCCAATAGCCTTTAATCTATTTTGTAACCAATTTGGAGATTCACTTATTGTAATTCCAGAAATGGTGACACCGCAATATCTTGGAGCCAAAGAAGGTTCTTCGACGTTTACATCAATTTTTAAAGTTCGCATGTCAACTCTAAAATTACTTACAGACGGTGTAATTAACTCTACGTTTTGACCTCTTTGTAATAATCCTGCTCGTAAATCACGCGCTGTACCAAGATGACTCATTGCATCGGCACGATTTGGAGTTAATCCTATTTCAAAAACTTCATCATTTTCAATATTAAAAACTTCAGAAGCGGGAGTACCAGGAGCCAAAGCTTCATCTAGAACCATAATACCATCGTGACCAGTTCCTAGACCCAATTCGTCTTCAGCACAAATCATTCCGTGGCTTTCTTGTCCACGTATTTTTCCTTTTTTAATAACAAAGGATTCACCGCTTTTATCATATAAAACAGTACCAATAGTAGCAACAGGGACTTTTTGTCCAGCTGCAACATTAGCTGCTCCACATACTATTTGTATAGGATGCTCTAATCCTAAATCAACAGTTGTAATTTTCAATCGATCAGCATCAGGGTGCTGTACACAGGTTAATACATGCCCTACAACAATACCTTCTAATCCGCCTTTTATTGATTGGTACTTTTCAACCACCTCTACTTCAAGCCCTAAGTCAGTTAGCAAAGCAGATGTTTCATCGGATTTCCAGTCTATTTTAATGAATTGTTTTAACCAGTTGTAAGATATTTTCATTTGAGTAATATTATTCTTGAATAAGTTTACAAATATAGGCATTGCACATTGTAGTAGGAAACAATTTATTTGGTTTTTTACAGCTCTTTAATTAATTAACCATGAATAAATCTATTTTAAACATTATCTATTTTTTATCCTAATATTTTATTGAAAGAGTATTAAAATTTAGTTATAAAAAGAGAATCTGTATTTTTTGTGCTATTACATGAATGAATTGTGCTATTCTTTATAAAAGAATGAAAGTAAATTTGAAATGAATCCAAAAAAAATATTTTATGAGTACTCTAGTAAAAAGACCTGAATTTAAGGCAAAATACGATAATTACATTGGTGGAAAATTTGTAGCACCAATAAAAGGAGAATATTTTGATGTAATTTCTCCTATAGACGGTAAAGTTTTTACAAAAGCTGCACATTCCGGGAAAGAAGATATTGATTTAGCAGTAGATACAGCCTATGAAGCATTTAAAACATGGGGAAAAACCTCAGTAACTGAACGTAGCATTTTACTAAATAAGATAGCGCAAAAAATAGAAGATAATTTAGAATATATCGCTGCTGTAGAAACGGTAGATAACGGAAAACCTGTACGAGAAACACTAGCCGCTGATATTCCGTTAGCCATAGATCATTTTAGATATTTTGCAGGAGTAATACGTGCTGAAGAAAGTTCAATCGCAGAATTAGATTCACAAACAGTCTCAATTGCTTTAAGTGAACCATTAGGAGTAGTAGCACAAATTATTCCTTGGAATTTCCCAATTTTAATGGCAGTCTGGAAAATTGCTCCAGCATTAGCTGCTGGAAATACAATTGTCTTAAAACCTGCTGAAAGTACACCAATTTCTATATTAGTATTAATGGAGCTTATCGGCGATATACTTCCACCAGGAGTATTAAATATCGTAAACGGATTTGGCGCTCAACTCGGGCGCCCATTAGTTACTAATAAAAAAGTATCAAAAGCTGCATTTACAGGTTCTACAACCACAGGTCGATTAGTAATGCAATACGCTACAGAAAATACTCATTCCTGTTACATTAGAACTAGGAGGAAAATCACCAAATATCTTCTTCCCATCTATAGCCGATCATGATGACGATTTCTTTGATAAAGCCATAGAAGGAGCCGTTTTGTTTGCTCTTAATCAAGGAGAAATCTGTACATGCCCATCAAGGTTATTGGTTCATGAAGACATCTATGACAAGTTTATTAAGAGAGTAGTAGAAAGAACTGAAGCAATTATCGCAGGAAATCCATTGGACAAAACAACAATGATAGGAGCACAGACTTCAATTGTACAAAAAGAAAAAATTCTTTCTTATATAAAATTAGGAAAAGAAGAAGGAGCTGAATTACTTACCGGTGGTGCAGAGAATAATTTAGCAGGAGACCTGAAGGCGGCTATTATATCAAGCCTACTTTATTTAAAGGAAATAATAAAATGAGAATCTTTCAGGAAGAGATTTTCGGACCAGTACTAGCTGTTACTACTTTTAAAACAACTGAAGAAGCTATTGCTATTGCAAACGACACTATGTACGGTTTAGGAGCAGGAGTATGGACTCGTGATGCACATGAAATTTACCAAGTTCCAAGAGCAATTCAAGCTGGTAGAGTTTGGATAAATCAATATCATTCTTATCCTGCAGGCGCACCATTCGGAGGATACAAACAATCAGGAATAGGTCGTGAAAACCATAAAATGATGTTAGGACAATACCGCCAAACCAAAAATATGCTGATTTCTTATGACAAAAAGAAATTAGGCTTTTTTTAAAAGAATTATATAAACCGAAGGCCGGTAGATTAAATGTACTAGTCTTATAAATCAATACGATTATGTTACCAAAAACAATGAAAGCCGCAGTTGTAAGAGAATTTGGTTCTCTTTTAAAAATTGAAGAAGTAGAAGTAAAACGACCAGGTAAAAACGAAATTCTTGTAAAAGTTATTGCCAGTGGAGTTTGCCATACCGATTTACATGCCATAGAAGGTGATTGGCCCGTAAAACCCAAAATGCCATTAATTCCAGGACACGAAGCTGTAGGTTATGTTGTAGCTGTAGGTCAGGATGTAAAAAATGTAAAAGAAGGTGATGCTGTAGGTGTACCATGGCTTTATAGCGCTTGTGGAGGCTGTGATCAATGTATTACAGGTTGGGAAACCTTATGTGATACCCAACAAAATGGCGGATATAGCGTAGATGGCGGATTTGCCGAATATGTAATTGCCGATGCAAGATACGTTGGAATCCTTCCGTCAAATGTAAATTTTATGGAAATGGCACCAATACTGTGTGCTGGAGTAACGGTTTACAAAGGACTAAAAGAAACTGAGGTAAAACCAGGAGAATGGGTTGCTATATCAGGAATTGGAGGCTTAGGTCACGTTGCGGTACAATATGCCAAAGCAATGGGAATGCATGTTGCAGCAATAGATGTTGCCGATGATAAACTTGATTTAGCCAAAAAACTTGGAGCTGATTTGGTAGTAAACGCAAAAAATCAAAATCCTGGAGAATTCTTAAAAAAGGAAGTTGGTGGAATGCATGGGGCATTAATCACAGCTGTTTCTCCTATAGCTTTCAAGCAAGGTCTTGAAACCTTAAGACGAAAAGGCACAATGGCACTTAATGGACTTCCTCCAGGAAACTTTGATTTATCAATTTTTGATACTGTTTTAAACAGAATTACAATTCGTGGCTCCATTGTTGGCACACGTAAAGACATGAAAGAAGCAATTGAATTTGCCACAGAAGGAAAAGTAAAGGCTACAATCACGCCTGCAAAATTAGAAGATGTCAATGATGTTTTTGATAAAATGAAAAAAGGACAAATTGAAGGAAGGGTAGTGCTCGAAATAGCTAAACCTTAATTACATTAAATCATGAAAGCAACAAACTCTCTATAATCACAAGAGTTTGTTGCTTTTTTTAAAACCTAAAATCATGATAAAAAGAATTGATGCTTCAGAAAAAGCCATTGAATTGATAAAAATATTAAAGGAAAAACATGGCGAATTAATGTTTTATCAAGCTGGCGGGTGTTGTGAAGGAACACAACCACAATGTTTTGAGAAAGGTGGTTTTTATCAACGAACAGGAGACGTTTGCATTGGAACAATTGAAGACACTGAATTTTGGGTTGATAAAGATTTATTCGAATATTGGAAACATGCCCATTTTACACTCAATGTAATTGATGCATTTGGAGTTGGAGGATTTTCATTGGAAACACCATTAAAAAAAACATTTCAAATAGAATATCGAATTTTCACCGAAGAAGAAGAGAAGGAGTTAGAGCCAGTTAAAATTATTGAGTAAAAAAGGTTCTTTTTTAAGGTACAAAGAGGCAAAGGTTCTGAGGTACTAAGGTTTCTCATAGTAACGTGAGCCAATATATCTTGTTATAGAATAACTTTACTGCAATACAACCACAATCTTGTCACCCTGACACAGGAAGGGTCTCCGCAAGTAGCTCGACAATTATTATGCAAAAAAAGACGCACTGTTGTGCGCCTCTACAAGAAACCTTTGTCTCTTTGTACCTTTTTTTAAACCTCAGAACCTTTCTTAAAACCTTAGTACCTTTGAGCCTTAGCACCTCAGAACCTTTGAAACTTTGAAACTTTAAAAAAAAGCCTCTAATTAATAAACAACAACTGATATTGTTTTGGAGTAATCCCTTCGTGTTTTTTAAATAGTCTGATGAAATAATTAGCATCTTCAAATCCTGATAAATAGCAAACTTCATTAATTTGTATCGAAGGATTCTTTAGTAATTTCTTTGCACATTTTATTTTTTCATTCAACACATATTCTATTGGACTCATTCCTAGTTCTCTTTTAAAAAAACGATAGAAAGAGGCTGTACTCATACATGCTTTATCGCTCAAACTCTTTAAATTCATATTTTCCTTCAAATTCTGCTTGATAAATTCTGTAACTTCTTTTATTGGATTATTTGCTTGAATTACCATTCCTTCATCAATAGATTTTACAGTTTGCGTTTGTATAATACGAATCAATAATTCTTTCAGAGTTAAGTCTGCCAAAACATCTTTAGTAATCGATGTACTCATGCATTCTTTGATGAGTTTATTAATCGTAGAAGCCATATCAACATTATTAAAAAAGAAATAATTTTGATAATGTAATTGCCAAAGCACATCATTTTCTTTGGGATATTTCTCGTTTAAGAAATTTAATGTCTCTGTAATTTTAGATTGTTCAATGGCTAAAGCCAAACATTGTGTAGGGTTATTTTTTGTTGCTTCTGGAAAATCGATTTTCATTTCTACATTTGCAGGAACAACAACAGTTTGCCCAGGTAAGTATTCAAATTCGGGATCTTCAAAAAGATGCAGGTGCTGCCTCCCTAACAACAGGAGCATGTATTAACCTT
>NZ_JBXBAV010000147.1:0-6354 GCF_056783245.1 Flavobacterium sp. TC780
AAGGTTAATACATGCTCCTGTTGTTAGGGAGGCAGCACCTAACGTATGAGCTTTCTATAGAAGAACCTTTGCCTGGAAAACCATATGACTTGCCAGCAAATAGCACCTCATTTGTTACAGCGAGTTGCTAAAAATCAAGAAGGGGCTAGAGTAAAAACTACCGTGAGATTGCTCTACAGAATGGTAAATCAAATTGCAAAATATTATTACAATCAGTATAAACAAAATGAAGTTAGTAATTTGGCTATTTTGGTAATTGATGTTTCTAATAGAAATGTTGTAAGCTATGTTGGAAATTCTCCAACAGATAGAGATCATCAAAAAGATGTTGATATTATAGATGCACCAAGAAGTATGCAGGAAGTATTCTAAAGCCTTTGTTATATGCTGCGATGCTTGATGATGGTGAGTTATTGCCTAATACTTTGGTTGCCGACGTACCAACTCAAATTGCTGGATATACACCACAAAATTACAATTTAACATATGATGGTGCAGTGCCTGCTCATCGCGCATTATCTCGTTCTCTTAATATCCCTTCTGTCTTGATGTTACAGGATTTTGGAGTGAATAAGTTTTATGAAGAACTACAAAAGTTTAAACTAAAAAATATTTCAAAGCCAGCTGATCATTATGGATTGTCACTTATTCTTGGAGGAGCTGAAAGCAATTTATGGGATTTATGTCGCAGTTATGCAGGGATGTCATCAACAGTAAATTATTTTAATAAAAGCAATGGTAAATATCGAACAAATGAATTTACAGAACTGAATTATGAAAACGATTTTGAGCCTGATTTTGGCGACGAAAGTACTCAGAAGAATATCTTGGGTGCAGGTTCGATTTGGTTAACGTATAATGCTATGGAAGAAGTAAATAGGCCAGAAGGAGATGAAGCCTGGAAATTTTATGATAGCTCACTTAAGATAGCCTGGAAAACAGGTACAAGCTTTGGTAATCGTGATGCTTGGGCAATAGGAACAAATTCAAGATATGTAGTTGGAATTTGGGTAGGAAATGCAACAGGAGAGGGAAGGCCAACCTTAACTGGAGTTACAAGTGCAGCACCAATTTTATTTGATGTGTTTAATTTATTACCAAGGCAAAAATGGTTTGCTACTCCATACAAGGATTTGGAAGAGGTTGAGGTTTGTCGTTTAAGTGGATATTTAGCGAAAGAAGGTTGTCCTAAAATAAAACAATGGGTTACGTTAAAAGGGAAAATAACTTCAATTTGCCCGTATCATAAAACAGTACATTTAGATCAAACTGAAAAGTTTCAGGTAAATAGTAGTTGTGAAAGTATTGAAAATATAGTTGTGAAGAATTGGTTTGTTTTACCTCCTGTAATGGCATGGTATTATAAAAGTAAACATATTGAATATGTGCCGTTACCACCATTTAGAGATAATTGTGTAGGCACACAAACAGCTTCAATGGATTTTATTTATCCTAAAAGTAATAGTAAAATATATTTGACTAAAAATTTTAATAGCGAAGTACAGCCCGTAATTTTTAGAGTGGCGTATTCACAAAGAGAAAGCCAATTATTTTGGTATGTAGATAATGTCTACAAAGGAGTTACCAAAGTCTTTCATGAAAAACCAATAGTAATGACTGCAGGTCTTCATTATGTTACAGTTGTGGATGAATTAGGAAACGAAATTAGACGAAAAGTTGAGGTTGTACGGGAATAATATATGTTACATTATTTTTAACTTACAATAAGCATCGTTATTCTTGGTGATTCTAAAGGTAATCCCAAAAGTAAAACCTTTAATGACAGGAGTTTTTTCTCTGTTAAATGATGCGGAATAACCAAAACCTAAATCTATCATGTTTAAGAACGTTAAACCAGCCAATGCGTAAGTATTTTTATCCGAGCCTCCTGTTTTTATAAATAAGAACTCTTGGATATTATAAGATAAATGTAAGTCAGGTAAACCATAGTATTTACCATCATAACTAGTAATTCCATATCCTAAGCCTAAAAAAAGTTTGTTTTTATCTTTACAGTCTAAGCAAAATTCTAAACCGCCTGTAAATTGACTTTTGGTTGCAATTGAATAACCTGCATAAATGATTGGCCACTGAGGGATTCTGAATATTGAATTGTTGTTGTTTTGTTTGTATCTAAAGTCTGTTGATTGGACAAGGCTTTCATCTTCGTTATACCATTTAGATTGCCCGAGAAGGTATTTGCCTTCTTTATCTTTTGAAAAGCCATGAAATTGTAATTTGTCGTTTTTTAAATAATAGTCATTAATTACATAAACAGAATCAATATGGGCTATTTTATACCCAATAGCATTTTTTGTTTTTACTTTTTTTGTGTTAATTCTATAATAAACAGCTAATTCTTTGTCTGTGTTTTTCCAATTTTTGTCAAAAAAAATGGTGTCATTTTGAGCTAATGCTTTTGTAGAGAGTATAACAAAAGCTATTATGAAATAATATAAGTATTTTGTTAGGTGCATCTTTTATAATTTAAATCTAATTCAAATGTAAGAAAAACACGTTTGTTTGTGATGTTTTTTAGGAATGCTTATAATATTTTAAATTTTAATTTATAGGCACAAAAAAACCGCCAATCTTTCGAAAGGCGGTTTCTTGTTTTATTCTTTAATAACATTTCCGTCTTTATCGTAGAAATGATATTCTAAATACGTGTAAGCGTCACGAGGTATGATTTTTACCCATTTTTTATGTTCAAAAAACCATTTTGAACGTATTGATGGAAAACCTTTACTGAGGTATGCAGCCACAAAGGGATGTGTATTAAGCACAACTTTTTTGTGGGTTTTTAAAAGTCTGTCTAAATCAGATGATATCTTATCAATGATTAAAATTGGCGCTTCAATTTCACCATTTTCATTGTTAGGATCTTCTTCTCTAGTTTTAATATTAACTTCGGGTCTTACTCTTTGTCTTGTAATCTGAACTAATCCAAATTTGCTAGGAGGTAAGATTTTATGTTTTGCTTTATCGTCGCTCATTTCTTCTCGCAAGAAGTCGAACAGGGACTTTCCTATTTTCAGGATTAGACATATCGATAAAATCAACTACGATTATTCCACCCATATCACGCAAACGCAATTGTCTGGCAATTTCAGCGGCGGCAATCATATTCACTTCCATGGCTGTGTCCTCCTGATTAGTGGCCTTATTAGAACGGTTTCCGCTATTTACGTCTATAACGTGTAAAGCTTCAGTATGTTCAATAATAAGATAAGCACCTTTACTCATGGAAACGGTTCTACCAAATGAAGTTTTGATTTGTCTCTCTATATTGTATTTCTCGAAAATTGGAGTATCATTTGATTGATAAAACTTAACAATCGATTGTTTTGAAGGTGCAATTTCTTGCAGATAATCCTTCGTTTGATGGTACAACTCTTCATCATCAATTTGAATACCACTAAAGGTATCATTAAATACATCTCTTAATATTGAAGAAGCTCTATTGAGTTCTCCTAATACTTTGGATGGATGATGAGCAGTTGGTAATTTTTTACACATTGCAGTCCATCTGCTAAGCAGGTTCTGCAAATCTTTTTCTAATTCGGCTACGTTTTTGCCTTCGGCTACTGTACGAACAATAACACCAAATCCTTTAGGTTTGATCGATAATACAAGTTTTTTTAAGCGATCCTTTTCTTTTTTGTCTTCTATTTTTTGTGAAATAGAAACACGATCAGAAAAAGGAACTAAAACAATAAAACGTCCAGCCAAAGATAGTTCTGCACTAATTCTTGGACCTTTAGTAGATATTGGTTCTTTTACGACTTGTACTAAAACAGATTGATTAGCACTTAAAATATCAGTAATGGTGCCGTCTTTATCAATCTCTTTTTCAAACTGAAAGGTTTTTAGGGAGAAATCTTTTAATTTACCTGCGCTTACAAGTTTTATGAATTTCAGTTGGGAAGCTAAGTTAGGTCCTAAATCGTGATAATGTAAAAAGGCATCTTTTTCAAAGCCAACATTTACAAAAGCAGCATTAAGTCCAGCAACGGGTTTTCGTATTTTGGCTATGAAAATATCACCAACTTGAAAATTGCTTTTCTCTTCTTCCTTGTGTAATTCAATTAGTTTTCCATCTTTTAATAAGGCAAAATCTACGAAATCAGAACTTGATCTAATGATTAATTCTTTATTCATTTGTAAATTTTTATCCGAACTTTTTAGTTTTCAATTAACAGTTTTCAGTTCATAGTTTTTGCAACTCTTAAACTCATAACGTATAACTCATAACTGAATTGTTAGGATGGATTAAACAATATTTTTTAACAGGTATTGAACCCGGAGGAGTTAAGCTGGCAGTTTCAGTAGCAGTAGGCAGTTTTAGGCTGCAAACTGTAATTTCGTACTGAGACTGTCAAACTCCAATTTCAATGAACGTTTAAAAAGAAAAAAGTAGTTTAAAACTACTTTTTCTTTTTGTGGCGGTTAGCTCTCGCTCTTTTTTTACGTTTGTGCGTTGCTACCTTATGTCTCTTTCTTTTTTTACCACTTGGCATATCTTATCGATTTTATGATTAATTAATAGTATTATTTTGCTTCGTTATTTGTCTTTACTCCTTCTACAAAAACTTTTGCAGGTTTAAACGCAGGAATGTTGTGTGCCGGAATTTTAATAGTGGTATTTTTAGAAATGTTTTTTCCAGTTTTTTCAGCTCTGGTTTTTACAATAAAACTACCAAACCCTCTTAAATAAACATTGTCTCCAGTTTTTAATGAAGTTTTTACTTCATTCATAAAAGTCTCTACAGTTTCTTGAACGTCACCTTTTTCAAGACCTAATTTTTCTGAAATCTTCGCTACGATATCTGCTTTCGTCATTTTCTTTCCTATTTATAATGGTATACTATTTTTTGAGTTTGCAAATATAGGAATTAAAAAAACAAATATTCAAGCTAATTCGTTAAATTTTAATTACATAAACTTTTACTTTTGTTGTCTAATATTTAATGATGAGTTTTTCTAAACAATTGATAAAATGGTATTTACAAAATAAACGCGATTTGCCATGGCGAAATACTACCGATTCTTACCCTATTTGGCTATCAGAAATAATGTTACAACAGACCCGAGTAGCGCAAGGAATGCCTTATTTTTTGTCTTTTATAAAAGCATTTCCTACTGTTTTTGATTTGGCCAACGCCAATGAAGAGCAAGTTTTGAAACTTTGGCAAGGATTAGGGTATTATTCGAGAGCTAGAAATTTACATCAAACAGCACAGTTTGTAGCAAATGAATTAAACGGGGTGTTTCCTGGGACTTTACTGAGCTATTAAAATTAAAAGGAGTAGGAGAATATACAGCGGCGGCTATAGCATCATTTTCTTATAATGAAGCTGTTCCTGTTGTTGACGGAAATGTATTTCGTGTTTTATCACGTTACTTCGATGTTGAAACAGATATCGCTCTGGCTTCGACTAAAAAAGAATTTGCTGCTTTGGCTTATGAATTAATGCCGAAAGATAATCCTGCAATTTTTAATCAGGCTATTATGGAGTTTGGTGCATTACAATGTGTGCCTAAAAGTCCAAATTGTTTGGTTTGTGTATTTAATGATAGTTGTGCGGCTTTGCAGAAGAAAAAAGTTGATGTATTGCCAGTGAAATCTAAAAAGCTAAAAGTGACAAATCGGTATTTTAATTATCTGGTTGTTGAGGATGAATTAGGTAATACTGTTTTGCAAAAACGAACGTCAAAAGGAATTTGGCACAATTTGTATGAGTTTCCGTTGTTAGAAACTGATGCAGAAAAAGACTTTGATTTTGTGTCAACCTATATTAAGGAAGATTTTTTTACAGCCTATTCTATTATAGGTATAGAAGAATGGAATTCAAAAAGCATTATTCATAAATTATCACACCAGCATTTGCATATTAAGTTTTGGAAAATAAAAATTAATGAGACAATTTTAAATGGGATTAATGCTGTGGATTTAAAAAGATATCCTTTTCCGATTGTGATTCATAATTTTATCGAAAAGGGATAGGTTTTTTGAAGATTAAAAAATAAGACATTTTTTTGATAAAAACACTACAAGTTAACCTTTATTTTTTTTTGTTTTTTGTTTTTTGTAAATGGTTTATTACATTAGTACAATGAAAGGAATTAGTTCACAAATTAAAAAGAATAGAATTATGAAGAAGATTGGAAATTTATTGTTCTTGATAATAAATTATCAAGGTAAGAAATGAAAAATATTGTAGGAGGAGTTGATACAGGTCTGTCATTAGATCCTGGGCGTGAAGGTGGAAATTCAGCAGAGACTTGTAATGCTTATTCAAGTTGTCTATTGGAGGTGCTGCCTCCCTAACAACAGGAGCATGTATTAACCTT
>NZ_JBXBAV010000148.1:0-18773 GCF_056783245.1 Flavobacterium sp. TC780
CTACGTATTGCTAAGGTTAATACATGCTCCTGTTGTTAGGGAGGCAGCACCTGCACTGGACAGCTTATATAGGTATTTACAAATATAGGCTTGCCAAAAAAACAAAGATGCCATCTATAATTTTCTAAATACCAATTTAGTTGTTTCATCTCCCAGTCTCCAAATTATAGAAAACAGACTAACAGAAGAAAATAATACCCTGGAAGAATACAGAGAATCTATCACGGCAGATAATCTTTATTTTCAAAAACTGGAACTTCTTTGCAAAGAGCAGCATATTTATACCGACAGCACATTAAACAGAGAAAAAGTTGCTGAAAAACTAGGGATAAGCGCGGGATATGTTTCACAAATTATAAACACGATAACTGGAGAGCAACAAACTTTGCCCATTACATTAATCAATATCGGGTTGAAGCTGTCAAAGGTAAAATGATTTCAAATTCTGAATATGAAAACTACAATTTATTAACAATGGGATTAGAATCTGGGTTTCTTCTACTTCAAAAACAACTTTTTATAAAGCCTTTAAAAAATGTACTGGTCAAACACCAAATGAATATAAAAACACCAGTAAATAGATACCATTTTATACATTTTTAAGCTTTTGAGACCTTTTGTAGTTTTTCTTGATATGAATTTTGCACTTAAATAATTCAAATCACTTTTTATGAAAAAAATTTTATTGCTAGCTGTTGTTACAGTTTTAGGTTTTACAAATGTTAATGCCCAAAAATTAAATTTGGTGCTAAAGGAGGATTAAACTTTGCAACTATCAGCGGAGATAACACCAAAGGTATAGATCTCGTAACATCATTTAATTTTGGTGTTTTATCAGAAATTCCAGTTTCCGATAAATTCTCTTTTCAACCTGAATTAATGTATTCTGGTCAGGGATATGGCTTCGATGATAATACCGTTGCCTTAAGTTATTTGAACATTCCTTTAATGGAAATATTATTTAACAAAAGGATTGAGTGTTGAAGCTGGACCGCAAATAGGTTTTTTACTTGCTGCTAAAAATGAGAAGGTAAATGTAAAAGATTCGTTTAACACTTTCGATTTTGGTGTCAATTTTGGCGTAGGCTATAAAATTCTCGCCACAACGGTCTTAAATTCGGCTAGATATAATCTGGGATTAACTGATATTAATAATGTAGAGGGTTCTTCTAGCAAAAATAAAAACGGAGTATTCCAATTATCTGTTGGTTATTTCTTTTTCTAAAACTTAATAATTCTATAAAAAAAATTACAAGCTGCATCATAAATACATTAATTCATCATTTTCTAGAGAATCTAAAAATATTTTTGAATTAATCATTTTGCTCTTTCAATATCCTTAAATCATCCACGAAACGGTCTGAGAATTGCCCCGTTAGGACTACTAAAACAAAGCTTCAGAGAAATCTGGGCTTTTTTGTTTGTTTTAATTTATTAAAATTGATATTTGTACTTTATATAGTCATTTCTCCTTGATTTAGATTACGAGTACAAAGTGAGGTGACATTGGCCTACCATTTCACAAGAACACTTTGTAGAATGGAGTTACTAATATAGTCATAAAAGAAGCTGGTAATGCCAGTTATTTAGAAAGAATAATCTTATTTTTGCAAAAAGAAACCAAATCAGCAAACTAAAATTTTAAAATGAAAAAAGAACTAATAACTATCTTATTTATATTTACTGTTATAAATATGTTTGGTCAAATTACAGCCACATCAAAAACTGACAAAACGAATTATTCTAATGATAAATTACCTCTTAGCGAAGTAGTTACTAATAAGGTTATAAGTCAGCTTAAAAAAGTTGAATTACATGAAGAAGCAATCCCTACTTTATGATTATGATGGCTCTATTTTTTCATATGATTTCGACTCCGAAGATATTAATTGGACTGTAAAAGCTACTGATTCTAATACTGAAATGTGTGCAAAAAAGTAACGCACAACATGATGGCGTTATATACGTTCCGTTTATTAACGGTGAAATTTTTGGAATAGACAACGTAACTGGTGAGACTTTTTGGGAAATCAAGATTAGGCAACATTACTGATCAAATTGTTCTAAAAGATCAAACTCCAATTATAAATGGTGGAAAACTGTATATAACTGCTCAAAATCAAAGAGCAGAGCAGTAATATATATGCTCTTAATTAAAATAAAAGATGGGAGCTTATCATGGAGCTACAAATTAAACAAGACACTCCAAATAACGACATTCCTGTACTATTTTTTGACAACAAAATTTTTACTCAAAGTGCTTCAAATGTTTATAGTTTTGATGCAAATACAGGAAAAGTCTGAAACCAAAAAAGCTTTGAGGAACGCTATGTCTGGGAAACCTGTAACTGATGGTGAGAATGTATTTATAGCAAATGAAACAGATCTTTCTTCTTGCCTTAAGCCCGAATAACTTGATGTTTTATGGCAATTTAAGTTAGATGAAAATCAACATAATATCAAGGAACGCATATTCTGCAAAGACAAAAAAGTATATTTTGCAGCGCAAGGTTCTAAAGTTTCTTCTGTATATGCTGTTGATTCAAAAACAGGAACTCAGCTATGGAAAACTGATTTTAAAGATGATAATATCGAATATATTACTGAGCATAATGATACTCTTTGGGGATATACCCGCAAAGGAAAACTTTTTAAACTGAACTTAACAAATGGTGAAACCCTATTGGAAATAAAATTAACAACCTTACCTGTTTCAAATATTGAATTTCCTGAAGATGATAACTTGTTCTATTATTATTGTGATGCAGGTTTAATTGAATACAATTTAAAAGATAAAGAAGAAATTGTATATTATATGCGAACCTCTCTTAAGGATGATATCTATAGCGCCTATATAAAACTAATTCAATAAAAATAAATGCTCTCATACTGGGAGCCTTTCGTGAAAGTAAAATTAATACTCTTAAACACATTGTTCTATAACAATCTTTGATAAAATGGTTATCCATTTTTATATTACCAACTACTAAGACAAAGCTTCAGATTTCTCTGAAGCTTTCTTGTTTTTTAGACTGCTTTACTACTCAGTTTAGAAAAAATAAATTTTATTTACATGATAGATTACAGGAGCGAAGTCGGGAGATATTAACGTAACCTCTCATTAAAAACCTTCAAATAATGGGCATCTTGAAAAACGAAGCGAAAAACTACAAGATTATTCTTTCAAAGTGAATATTTTTTTATTTTATTAAAAATAATCATTTTGGTATTAAGAAGAATTAAATCCTCTTTACCTCTTTTCACACACAAAACAAATCATTATTAATCAAATAAATACATCTTGATTAATTCAATTTATTTTTGATTGATTATTTCTAAATGTGATAATTCCTGAATAACCGCAAAAGTTTTTTTTAGAACTTGCTTGCATATCTTAAAATTAGTTCTAATTTTGCACTCGCATTACAAAAGTAGGCCCGTTCGTCTATCGGTTAGGACGCATGGTTTTCATCCATGTAAGAGCGGTTCGATTCCGCTACGGGCTACTAAAAACAAAGCTTCAGATTTCTCTGAAGCTTTTTTTATGCAATAGGTTTTATCATAACCTGCGCTTATAAGTAAAAATCTACTTTTAATATTCGGCACGCATCAAATGTGTAGAATTATGATTCAATTCTATCCCTCCATTTTCTCCAACAACGACTGTTCCTCCTAAATTTACTAGATGTTTTCCAAAAGCACAATTAGGCTCAAAAGCAAACGTCATTCCAGGCTGCAAAACAATGTCTCTTCCCGGATTAGGCAGTCTTCCTACATTACCATATCTTTTAGCTTGAGGCAAAATCTCTATACCTGGAGCAGTACCAAATCCGATTGGTCCATACGGATTAATACTATGAATAAGCGGATGCACATGCCATCCTTTAGAATCTAACAGCGGTTTCTCCATACAATCAACCACTTCTCCAAAAGTAGTCCCCGCCTTTAAGCTAGCTACCCCTAATTCGTAGCATTCATGAGCCACTTGTGCTGCACGTTCTAAATCGGAATGAATTTCTCCAACAGCAACTGCTGCTTGATGCTGCGTTTCATACATTCCATAAAGGGCAAATATTTCTGACAATACAATATCTCCTTCTTGAATAATACGAGGAGCTTGTGAGCGATATTGCCATGCTGGTGGCCCCCATCCCATATATTCAGGTCCTGATCCCATCAATATTTCTGCAGTAAATCCACCCATAGAAATACAAGTAGAAGTTATTGCAGCTGCAATTTCTGCTTCACTTACTCCCGGTTTTACAGTCATCCGCATGGCTTCACTCATCGCTTCTCCAATCATAGCTGCATATTTCACTAATGCTAATTCTTCTTCACTTTTGGGTGCTGCAAGTTTAAAGAAATCTAAAAATACTGGTTTGAGTTCTGCTTTAGGGAATGCTTCCATTATTCCTTTCCATGTACGATGTGGAAGTGCCCCATCAAAATAAAACGGTGGATATGGCTCTAATCCTATGATTCCGATTTTGGGATTTTCAGGCAATCCTATTTCTTTAAGCATTCGCCCAATGTTCTCCCCTGTTTTCCCGACATAAATTTGCTCTGGCGCAATCCACTGTTGATCACCGCGTAATTCGGCTTGCATATGATCGGCAATCATCATTGGAGCAAAAGTAATAACAACAGGACTTTTATCTTTATAAAACACAACCACAGAACCAAGTCTGTCATTTGTAAAATAATGATCGATACAAAACGGGGCTGGTGCTGCCGACTCACGATCTCCATAAATAATAAGGCTATCTAATCCATTATTTTCCATAATAGTGCGAGCTATTTGCCAACGACGATCACGTTCTTTCAATGTCAAAGGTGCCGGAATATTCAATTTTGTTTTCATAACTGTAATCTTTTAATTTAACTATTACAAAGTAAAAACATGCTGAAACAAATACTCTTAACAAAAATGGACATAAATTGTGCAATATGTTCTTTATTTTAGTACTAATAGTTTATATTTAGGTTTATAAAGTGCAAATACACCTTGTTATGAAAGAAAAAATAAGATCTTATGATGTTTCTGCTGTAGCCAAAGAAGTTGGTTTACAAGAGATAAAAGGAATTGCAGTAAACAGATCCTCAGATGCAGTACGAATAGGCCTAACGGATCATCCTCATCTAGTAGATGGAATTATTTGTGCGATATGTGTCAAAGGATATGCTAAACTAAAAATCAACTTTCAGGAAAAAGAATTAAAGCCAGGCACTCTTATGGTTGTTTTACCCGATTCGATGATGGATCCAATTGAGATTTCTAACGATTTACATATTGACACTATCTTTTTTTCATATGATCTTATTTCAAAAATTAAATTTGCTAACGATTTCAATCTTTTAGAAAAAATAAATAGTAATCCAAGCCAGTTACTAAGCGACGAATACCTCAACCTGTTTCAAGCTCATCATAATTCTATTGCTACACATTATTATAGAAAACAAGAAAAAGGAAAAGAAGATGTTCTTAGCTATCTGCTTTGTGCCTTAATTATAGATATAAAAACTTTATATACCGAAAGAAATTATACTACAAAAAAGATAAGCAGACCTGAACAATTAACCAACGAGTTTTTTCAATGTCTGCTGAAATACTACAAAAAAGAACGAAGCATTACTTTCTATGCAGATAAAATGAATTTGACTCCTAAATATCTAACGACTGCGATACGCAAACAAACAAAAAAAACGATTTCAGAATGGATAACTGAAGCTGTTATTACTCATGCTAAATCTGTTCTTAAAACAACAGACACAAGCATTCAAGAAATTACCGACTTACTTAACTTTTCTGATATTTCACTATTTTGCCGTTACTTTAAAAGATACACAAATATGACTCCTACTGAATACAGAAAGTAAAATCAAAATTACTTACTACTTTATAGCTACTTAACTAGATTCTTGGTTTTTCGAAATGACTCTTTTGAGAAAGACAATAATGCAAATAAAAGTCGCCCTCAATAGCAGATTTGTCTAGGTAATATCCATATTTGTCCATTGCTTCTGTATGCTGAACATTTTAATTTTGCATACAAACAAGACTTTTTTTATTATAACAATTCAAATGGACAAACATAAATTAATCCGATACCTATTTGCACTCATCATGATTGGCTTAATGATAGGAGTTTCGGAATGGCTAGATGAAAAAGAAAATTCTCTCCCGAAATGGCAGCTTTAGTTCTTGGTTTATGGGTTATAGATAAAAAAATATGGACTGTAAGCAAACCAATATTAGTCGTTCTAATGACTGTTTGTGCTTTTTTTGGGATCTTGCTTGTTCGCTACTCTCCGTTTCCATTGTTGGTAAATATTGCCATTTCGTTTGTCTTTACTTCGCTATGTCTTATTACTTCACGTACCACGCTAATTCCTATAACATCTGCCGCAATGCTACCTGTGTTAATGGGAACTCATTCTTTGGTTTATCCTGTTTCTGTTTTTATCATGAGTATTTTAGTTGTTACAGGGCAGTGGCTTCTTGAGAAAAATAAATTACGCCAAACAATTCCTTTAAACATAAAAAAGAGTACTATTCATAATCCAAAACACTGGATCAAGTTATTTTTTTGGTTACTGCTTATAGCTGTAATTCCTGTATCTACTGGTCAAGTATATTTTATAGTACCTCCGTTGGTGGTAATGTTTATAGAATTTAGTTCTTCTTCTGCTGGTTTTCGTAATCGTCCAGTTCAGGTTATTCAATAATGGTAATTTTGCTATTTTAGGAACTCTTTTTCAATATTATCTACATACAATATTAGACTTACCTCTGATATATACGGTACTGTTATTATTTTTATGTCTTTTTTATATTTTTTTGAAATTACCGGAAAACCTTTTGCTCCTGCTTGCGCAATTGCCCTTGTACCGATGATTATACCTCAAGAAAACGTATTAATATATCCTTTTCAGGTAACTGTTGGAACGGCTGTTTTTTTATTTGTAGCAATGTTCTTTTTCCAGAAATGCTATCGTTGGAAGCGTGCACATCTTCTCATTTGCTTTTGTGCCTCAACCGATACGATTAAAAATGGAACGTCCAAAACGTAAAAGTGTGGGTAATTAAACTAATCTAATTGTAGTTTATAATTACAAATAAAGTCATTAGCTAATAATAAATAATTATCAGAAGGCTATTAAATACAAAGCTCCAAGAATATTACTTGCATTCATTCTCTAGTTTTATAAATTCCTTTTCGGCTATTTTCGTAGCTTGCTCAAAAAAAGCAATACATTTTTCTTCAAGCAGTTTACTAGACATTATAGCTGTACTTTGCGTATTTTCTTGTTTTACTATTTCTGTATTTACAGTTGCCAATTGGTAGACTGGGTTTTCTTTTTCATCTACAAAATCAAAAGGAAACTCAATTTCTTGTATGTATTTCAATAAAAAGAATAAACAGCTCAATGAAAATCTACCTGTGTAATACCCTAAAAACAAATGTATATGTGCGATTGCAATTTGCTTAATCGCTTTATATAAAAATTCATTTTTTATGGAAACGCAATCGTCATTAAAGCTATTTTGTGCAACAATAAGAAATTGTTGTGCCAGCAGCATTTTGCTATCATAAAATTTTCTCACAAAATTGATATCTCTTTCTAATCCAAAAGTTTTAGAGTAAACAAGGAATAAAGGATTGTTATATATCAAAAGTCCGTTTGATATAATTGCATTAAAAAAATATTTCTGATTATAGTTTTTCTTGCGCAAATAATTAATACTATGATTAAGAATAGTCACTTTATACTTTTCTCCAAACTTTTCTCGTATCAGGGTTTCCAATAATGCTTCTCCATTTTCGATATGTTCTAAGTTAAGTACCAGTAAATAAAAATGATAATTAGGCAACTGTTTGCTATAATTTGCCCTTTTGTCTGTATTATCCTCATGAATTGTACTGTATCCAAAACAATATATTGCCCTTACACTCTTAAATGATTCTGTAATTACGCCGCTTATCTTGGAAAAGGCATCGTCCATGATGTAGTTAGACTGAATTCTATCATTAAAAATAGATCTTCCTAAAAAATCCTGATTATTTAACGCTCTTACTTTTTGCTTACATGACTTTATGTATTGATGAGAGAGTCTGTTGATTTCTCTTTGCATTAATTCGATTTTCGTTTTTGCCTTATCAATCAATACAAAATCTATAGCTTCCATATCAAGATTTTGTTGTATACTGTTATAAGCTGTATTTAGCATAATTAAGATCTCTTTATCTTCTTGAATATCTTTATTTAATATGGTTTTAAATGTGGGGGCAAAATCAATAATATAATCGTAGTGCATCAATAAACAGGTAGAACTAATAAATTCCGGCATAAGAAACTCTGAAGCACATATGTAGATATAACGCAAGGTTTGATGCATTGCAAAGGCTGCGTCTACAGTCTTATTGCTTCTTCTATATATTGATACATTGCGAAATACTACTACAGCTGCCTCAATATCTATATCAAATCGCCTTTTGGCTTTTCTGGATAAATGTTTTGATGTATTTACCCTTGGATAGAAAACTTTTGAATTTGACTCAAAATAAACCAATTCCTTATAAGTGCAATGTTGTATAAAAAATAGTTTGCCTTTTCTAAATCCGTAATCGGCCCATTTAGAATTAATGAATTTAAAAATAAAATCAGGATATAACTTTATAAACTTAAGAACTGTTCTTCTAATGCATCTCCATCCTGACTACAATCTTCTTTGAGTATGAATGTTACTACAACTACATTATTATTGCCATTATATGACACGTAAACTGCTCCTGCTTCTACAAACTGAAGCAAGTCTGTAATTGCTTTTTTTAATTGCTCATAATGGGGGTACTTTTTGCTATTTTAATCGGATATTTCATAATTTATTTTTACATTTTAAAACTACTCCTCTTTTAATGGCTATCTATATTATCTCATTAACCTTCTAAATACTAACTAATTTAAAAATCACCTACCCTTTTTACCAATCAAATCATTAATATACTTGGGTCTTTATCATATTTGTTCTTTTTTTTGTACGTTTGCTTTTTAGTTAGTACTTTTCTTATATTATTGCAAATATATAGAGTATATCCTACATATCACAATAAATTGAGTAAATAATCTATAACAAAAATAACATGATAGTCAATAGAATATTACAAATCATTGAATACAAAGGAATTAGCAAAAGAAAATTCTACATCGAAACTGGCCTTTCTAATGGTTTTTTAGATAAGGTTAAAGATATTGGTGCTTCAAAAATAGAGCATATACTCCACACCTATCCTGAGGTGAGTACAGAATGGCTTTTAACTGGAAATGGAGATATGATATTAAATTCTCATAAGTTTAGTGGCCAATCAAACACAAAAAACTGCTCGGTTCATGAACCTAATACATCTACTTACGAGCCTAAGAACAAGGATGCCATTCAAAAACAACAAATTCCTTTATACAACATACAAGTTCCTGGAGGAATTGCTTCTTTATTTCAAGATGCAAATCATGATCCGATAGATTTTATATCGATACCATATCTGCCTAAATGCGATGGTGCTATTCACGTAAATGGAGATAGCATGTATCCTCTTTTAAAAAGTGGTGACATCATTATGTACAAAAGAATGAATAACATTATTACGAATGTCTTTTGGGGTGAAATGTATTTGGTTTTTCTAATAACCGATGATCTCGAAGAATTTGTTATGATTAAATGGATACAGAAGTCTGACAAAGGGGATGATTGGATAAAATTAGTAAGCGAAAATCCTCAACACCAACCTAAAGAAGTTCTTTTTGCAAACGTAAAAGGTTTAGCTTTAATTAAAGCATCAATAAGAATAAACGCTACATATTAAATTTAAGTAACATAACTGTATACATAAGAGCTATACTCTTTTCATTACAGTATCATCCAAAAAAACAAAAAGCTTCAGATTTCTCTGAAGCTTTTTCATTTCATGCCATTCCCATATAAATCTAAATTAAAATAAATCATATATTAGCTAAACACTTTCAGAACCAAACTGTTAAAAGCAAAAACAATGAATTTACCTCCTTACTCTAGTTATCCAAATATTGCTGGCCATAAAATTTCATTACGACAAATCATTCCCTCTGATATTAAAGATATCATTGAGATTTCATATTATGATGCCATTCAAGCAACAACCGTTGAACAAGCTTCAGAAATGCAAGCTAAAATCAACAAAGACTACAGCGATGGTAACTCAATTCATTGGGGAATTGTAGAAAACATTACAAATAAAATTGTCGGAACTTGCGGTTATTATCGTGGTCTTGACATAGGAGCTGGCGAACTTGGCTGTATTTTGTTACCTAAATACCGTGGTCAAGGTTTTATGTCTTTAGCAATGTCTTTAGCCATAGAATACGGCATCAGTCAAATTGGTTTAACACGCATCTGGGCCGAAACATCTCAAGACAATAGCAATGCAATAAAACTTTTGGAACGGCTTAACTTTATCAAAATTGCAGATTTAGCTGATAATTACATTGAATATGAATTAAAACAAAATGTATAAATGCAAAGTCATAATTCATTAATTTTCAACTCCATATTCTAAATTCAAATAAATCATATATTAGCTAAAGAATTAATAAAATCTTTTTTAGTCTTTTAGCTCCTAAAAACCTATGTCTAAGAAAACTATAATCTTACTCGGATTCATCCTTTTAAAATTTGTTTTACAATATTCACTTATAAGTCCTGAATATGATTTACAACGTGATGAATACTTGCATCTCGATCAGGCTCACCACTTGGCTTTGGGCTATTTATCAGTACCACCTGCTACCTCCTGGATTTCTTATATTATACTATTATTAGGAAATTCTGTTTTCTGGGTTAAGTTCTTCCCTGCTCTTTTTGGCGTTTTAACGCTCTTAATTGTTTGGAAAACTATCGAAAAACTCAACGGAAATTTGTACGCTTTGATTCTTGGTGCAACTTGTATTGTATTTTCGTCATTGTTACGAATAAACATACTTTATCAACCCAACTCACTAGATGTATTATGCTGGACTGCTTTTTATTATATCTTAATTCAATACATCAATACCCAAAAACCAAAATGGTTCTTTATTGGAGCAATCGTATTTGCCTTTGGCTTCCTTAACAAATACAATATTCTTTTCCTGCTTATAGGTCTGCTACCAGCGCTTTTATTATCTAAACAAAGAGAAATACTAGCACAGAAAAAACTTTACATAGCTTTGGCTATAGGATTGATACTAATACTGCCCAATCTTTTATGGCAATACAATAACCATTTCCCGGTTATTCATCATATGAAAGAGCTGGCCGAAACTCAATTAGTAAATACGGATCGTTTTGACTTTTTAAAAGAGCAATTGCTTTATTTCATAGGTTCCTTTTTTGTACTTCTTTCGGCTTTATATGCGCTATTATTTTATAAACATTTTAAAAAATATAGATTCTTTTTTCCTTCTATAATTTTCACACTCCTTGTATTCTTATACTTCAAAGCCAAAGCTTATTACGCCATCGGTTTGTATCCTATCTATATCGCTTTTGGTACTGTTTATCTTTCTGAAATTTTAAAATTAGGCTGGAAACGTTATCTGCAACCAGTATTCATCGCTATTCCGATATTATTTTTTATTCCTATGTACAATTTATCATTCCCGAATAAAAGTCCCGAATATATAATAAAACACCCTGAGAGCTATAAAAAACTAGGCATGCTGAGATGGGAAGATGGAAAAGACCATAATTTGCCACAAGATTATGCCGATATGCTGGATGGAAAGAACTAGCCAACAAAACCGATTTGGCTTATGCGACTATTACTAATCCCGAAAAAACCTTAGTTCTTTGCGACAATTATGGTCAGGCTGGTGCCATAAATTATTATACAAAAAAAGGAATTAAAGCAGTTTCTTTTAATGCAGATTACATAAACTGGTTTAATCTTAGCATCCAATACACCAACTTGATACGCGTAAAGGAATACCATGAAAAGGATAATGAAGTTGCAGAAACGGGGCCATTCTTTCAGACTTCCATAATAGCCGGTTCTATCACAAATAAAAATGCCAGAGAATACAAAACAACTATTTTTGTTTTTACTGATGCAAAAATCGATATCAACAAACGAATTAGTAAAGAGATTAAAGATTCTAAAAAGTTTTGAGACACTAAGATCCTGAGGTTCTGAGTCCTGAATTGTAAAGGGGCAATCAAAGCCAAAAAGGTTTAGTTTGAGCATAAAAAACCAAAATGATTATAATTATGAATGGTAGTAAGAATACAATCTAAAAAACAAATGATTAATAGCATCAAATTAATAATAATTAAACTAACATCTAACCCAAAGAATATCTTTCTTTTGGATAGTATTGGTGCATTTTTAACTGCTTTGTTATTGGGATTTGTCTTGGTGGAATTTCAAGATGCTTTTGGCATGCCCCAAAAAACTCTTTACTTTTTATCTGTTTTAGCATTGGCTTTCGCACTCTATTCCTCATGCTGTTATTACTTTATTCCTAGCAAATGGAATAGCTTTCTTAGCGTAATTGTAGTCGCTAATATTCTATATTGTTGCCTCACAACTGGGCTTATATTCTATCACTTTCAAACGCTAACAATATTGGGATTAACTTATTTTATCCTTGAAATTATTATTATAGTCTGTTTGATATTTATTGAAATAAAAGGGTTAAAGTCCCAAAGAAACAAAGTTTAGTCTGATCATAAAAACACAAAACTGCTCTTAATACTGTCATTCTGAGCGGAATTGAAGAATCGCTCAAGTAACTCCTCAAACCATGTAGAACCACTTATAAACCTTTACACTTAAAAACTTGGCACCTCTCTTTTAAGCCATAAACAACATCTTTTTATTATAATTATACAATACCAAGTCATACGGCACAACGTTCGGCAGTACTTTTTCTGAAGTAGCATCTAACTTAATGTTATTTGCTTTTCGGAATAAGTAAATATCTTTTAAACAATTTGATAAACTCTGGTGAATCATTGATGAAGTTATTGGCAATTTATTATCTCCTACCAATAAATCTATTTGATAATTAGAACTCGATTTTGAAAGATTATTACCTATTATTCTTATTTCGAATGTTGTAGGTTTTCCGTTATGTTCTCCCTGATATTGTACTCTCATAGTTTATCATTTTAAATTAAGCATAATTTCATTTATAAGGCTTCCCTAGCCTTTTGAAATATAAATTTACTAATAAAAATCTTTTACATTCATAATTACTTGAAATTTTTAAAAGCATAACTACAGTTAGTTCATTACTGCTTTATTCAAAACTCCCTTAATACCTAATTATCAATACTTCATAAAAAACACATATTAAACACGAAAAACTTAATTATTTAAGATGATTTCAATCAATGAAATTAGTATTTAATATTTTATTAAATTTGAACAACTAACCTTAAAACCTAATTTTATGGAAATGAACATCTTAGCTTTTTTTGCTTCAGCACTAACCACTCTTGTTACTGGTTTTATCTGGTAAACCCTAAAGTCTTTGGAACAATCTGGATGAGAGAAGCCAGAATAACTCCAGATGATCTTAAAAAAGGAAGCATGCTGAAAATTTTCGGATTGACTTATATATTTTCCTTAATGATGACGATAATCGTTTCTGCATTAACAATTCATCAATCTGGAGCGATAGGAATGGTTGGAGGTCCTCCGATGCTAGAAAGTGCAAAACCATCTTTTGCAGCTTTTATGGCCGATTACGGAACTGCTTATCGCACTTTTAAACACGGTTCTCTTCATGGGTTTCTAACTGGAGTCTTTTTTGCTCTTCCAATGCTTGCTATTAACGGTTTATTCGAAAGAAAATCTTGGAAATATATTTTCGTTCATGCCGGATACTGGATTCTTACCTTAACGATAATGGGAGGAATCATCTGCGCTTGGGCATAAAATCAAAAATAAAGAAATCCGTTTAAAAAATAAAAAATCAAACGGATTTCTTTTTTAAGTATACTGTAGCTAAATAAGCTATAAATTATAATATTCTATTATTATTAAGTAAATTTGAAAAATATAGTACTCCTACCTTGAATGCATCTTATTCCTTCCAGATTTACAACAATACTGCATCACTTCCCAAATCATGGAATGATTTGGCTATTCATAATATTTTTTTATCCAAAGAATATCTAGAGGTATTAGAAAAATCGGCACCAACCAATATGCTATGCCATTATATCGGACTTTTTAAAGAGTCTAAATTAGTTGGTATTGCTCTCACACAGTTTTTAGATTCTAATCAACTCGAATCATTTGGAGAACGAGATCAATGCGTAAAAACTTCGGTTCGCAATTTTGCTTTCAAAAAATTTGCTTCTCATGTTTTGTTTGTAGGCAATAACATGCTTACTGGACAGAACGCATTTTCACTCTCTGAAAAAATAAGCCAGCCTAAAGCGATTAAATTATTGCATAAAGCTACTAATGTCCTAAAAAAAGATTTCAAATCAAAAGGCAAAAAAATTCACATTACGACTATCAAAGATTTTTCGGAAGAAGAAATTGATATGCTCTCTACCGAATTTAAAAAAGGGTACACCTTTTCTATTCAGCCAAACATGGTTTTTAAGATCAATGAAAACTGGAAAACTGAAAGCTATTATATTGATGCTTTATCAAAAAAATACCGCGACCAATATAAGCGCACCCGCAAAAAAGCTTTTGGGATAGAGAAAAGAAAAATGGATCTAGCTGATATTATTACTTTTGAAGATACTATATATGATTTGTATTATCATGTTGCCAAAAACGCTCCATTCAACACTTTTTTCTTGGCAAAAAATCACTTCAGAGTTTTTAAAGAAACATTAAAAGACAAGTTCCTTTTTTACGGCTATTTTATTGACGGAGAATTAATTGGCTTCAACACTCTAATCATGAATGGGACCGTCATGGATACTTATTTTTTAGGTTACGACGAAAGTATCCAACGTGAAAAAATGTTGTATTTAAACATGCTTTATGACATGATCGCATTTTCTATAAACAAAGATTTTAAAGAAATTATTTTCGCCAGAACTGCTTTAGAAATAAAAAGTTCTGTGGGCGCAAAACCTGTTAAAATGTAACGAACTTATCACACACAGCAACGCTTTAATCAATCATAATATTGCCAAACTTTTTAATTACCTGGAACGAAAAAGTGATTGGAAAGAACGAAATCCATTTAAATAATCACATCCCGTTCTTGGCAAAATCCTGAATTTTATTAAAGATTTTTAAAGAACAGCAATTTTCATTTGCTTATGCAAAATATGAATATCAAGTTCTGTTTGTGCTCCACAATACTCTCCATCAATCTGAAAACTTACTGGATAATTTGTTTTCATGACTGCTTTATCTGTCGAAATAATAACAATATCATCTGAGTCGATAGGCATATTTCCTGTGATTATTTTTCCAAGAATTATCAAATCTAAATTTTTTAAAACTACCAATTCAAATTTACCATCATTAACCGTTCCTTTTGGATTAATTACAACCCCAGTCCCATATTTTTGAGAATTAGCAATCACCACCATTCTTGCTTCATGCTCTACGGTTTGATTGTTTGCTGTAATTGATACTACAAAAGGATCTCCTGACTCTTTTATAGTTGTATAAGCTTGGGATGCATAACCCCAGAATCCTCTTATATTACTTTCTTCATAGTTCTTAATTAAATCGGCATTCAGTCCAATATCACTTAAATGAATACTTTTTTTACCATTAATAGAAATCATATCCATTTCGATATAATTACTATGAAAAGCTATACTTAAATTCTCTTCAAGTGTTTTTGGCAAATTTAAATCAACAGACAAACCATTGGCTGATCCTGCAGGTAATATTCCAATAACAACATCATATTGCTCCATTGCTTCGGCAACCATCTTTACAGTCCCATCTCCGCCTGCAACAATAATCCGATTAGGCAAATGCTCTTTATAAAGCTCTTGTATTTTAGTAACATCATTCTTTCCTGTAGTTTCGTATACTTTTAAATTAATATGACAAGTTACTGCATAGGATTTTACTGTCGCAATAAGCTCTGACTTATCCAAATCACCCGAAATAGGGTTTACAACAAATAAGATATTTCGTTTCAAAATTTTATCTTTATATTTATTAAAAAGTAATTATACTAGTTATTCCAAAAGTACACAATTAATGAAACCTATTTTAAAATTATATCGTGGATATGCCAATGATCAGGAACTAATTGTCATGGGACACATTTTTAAACCATCAACGGCTAATGATTATGATTTTCAAAAGAAAAATTTCAAAAATGCTACTTCGGTTCTTAAACTTTTCCAGATAAAAACAATTCCCAATTACGATGTTTATTTAAAACATGGAGACAGACAAATTCATACCAAAACCCTAGATGATGGTTTTTTTAAATTTTGCATTCCTTTAAAACAAGAAACTGGTTTTGGATGGATGGATTATGAAGTTAGTATTACTCATAAAAGCGAAACAATAACATCTTCTGCATCTTTCATCAGGCCCCATGAAGGAAATCTAGGAATTATATCAGATATTGATGACACTTTTCTGATTTCGCATACAAAGAATTTTTTCAAAAAATTATACATTCTACTTTTTAGAAACGTAAATGACCGCAAAATATTTGATGATGTCGTATCCCATTATCAAGCGCTAAGTTCTGCTGGAAGAAATAATAAAAATGAAAAAAATGCTTTTTTCTACATTTCAAGCAGCGAATGGAATTTATATCGATTTATTATCCAGTTTACTAAAATACATGAATTACCAAGAGCTGTAATATTATTAAAGGATATTAAAACTGGAATATCCGACTTTTTTATGAGTGGCAGAGGAAATCATGACCATAAGTTTGATAAAATCAAACATGTTTTGGAGTTTTATCCAAACCTTAAATATGTTTTACTAGGCGATGATTCTCAACATGACCCAATATTATACGAAAGAATTTGCAAAATATTTCCTGTAACAGTAAAAGCGGTTTATATAAGACAAACTGCTAAACATAAAAAAGAAGCTACCGAAACTATTCTGAAAAATTTAGAAAACCTGGAAGTTTCTGTTTGCTATTTCAAGCACAGCAGCGAAGCTATTGAACATTCTAAAAGGATTGGTATTATAATGTGAAATATGTAAGAAGCAAGGTATTAGAAGCAGGACAGCAGACGTAAGATGTAAGATAAAAAACCAAGACTGCCCTTCGACTCCGCACAAGATGAAATGCTACTGAGACTGAATACTAAAAAATAGCCCAGATAGAGCAAAAAGCCCGGAATAAAAAAAACTGCATTTCCTGTTTTAAAAAAGCGACTTTGGAAGCTCTTTTTATAACATTAGAAATGCAGATTTTTTATGAGGACTTGTAGCGAAAGCTGGATTAGCTCCTAACTGTTGAATTATAGATTATCTATTTCTTCTTGAACAACTTCCCATTCTGAAAGTAGTTTATCTAATTCAGCTTTCTTTTTATTGTATGCCATAAAGAATGAAGCGTCTTCGATATGCTTGTCATAATTTGAAGCTAACATTTTATCATCGTGCTGAATATCTTTTTCTAATTGCTTGATTTGACTTTCAACTTTACTCAAGCGATTTTGCAACGCTTTATTTTTCTTTTGATCTTCGTATGAAGCTTTATTACTTTCTTTCTTCAGGAGCTCCTGCTTTTGTTGCATCTTTTTTCTCAACTTCACGCATGTTTTCCAAATTACGCTGTTCTAAGAAATAATTGATGTCTCCCAAATATTCTTTTATCTTTTGATCCTTTAATTCATATACTAAATTCGACATTCCCTGAAGAAAATCTCTATCGTGAGAAACAAGCAATAATGTTCCGCCAAATTTTTGAAGGGCTGCTTTTAATACATTCTTAGATTTTATATCCAAGTGATTCGTAGGCTCATCCATCAGCAAAACATTTATAGGTTGCAACAGCAACTTACATAATGCCAAACGGTTTCTCTCTCCTCCGAAAGAACTTTTACCTTTTTTTCTACATCATCTCCGCGAAACAAAAATGACCCCAACATATCACGAACTTTTGATCGGTTGGTATCCATTGCAGCATCTTCCATTGTTTGTAACAATGTAGTTTCACCATCTAGATATTCTGCTTGATTTTGTGCAAAATAACCCAACTGAACATTATGTCCTAATTTTTATACTTCCTTGATATTCAAACTCATCAACGATTGCTTTAATAAAAGTTGATTTTCCTTGTCCGTTCTGTCCCACAAAAGCAATTTTGCTTCCACGTTCTACCAACAGATTGATATCTTTAAGAATAACTTTATCTCCGTAAGCTTTTGTAACGTGATCAGCTTCGACTACTACTCTACCTGGTTCTTTAGAGACTGGGAATGATATTCATTACCGAATTATCATCTTCGTCTACCTCGATACGTTCAACTTTATCTAATTTTTTGATAAGTGATTGTGCCATTGATGCTTTAGAAGCTTTGGCACGGAATTCTCGATTAACTTTTCTGTCTCTTCAATTTTCTTGGCTTGATTTTTTTGAGTAGCCAATTGTTTTTCACGAATTTCATGACGCAACAATAAGTATTCTGAATATGGTTTTATTAAAATCATATGCCTTACCTAATGAAATTTCGATTGTTCTGTTGGTTACATTATCCAAAAACATTTTAGGTGCTGCCTCCCTAACAACAGGAGCATGTATTAACCTTAGCAATACGTAATGTTGATGCTAAAACA